>JAJRST010000238.1 GCA_024278645.1 bacterium
AATCCAAATCTTTAGCAATATTTAGATGTACATTTGAAAGATTCATTTACGCCTTGTCTACGAGCGTTTGCGCTAAAAGCTTCGTCCGAAAACAAAGTGCATTTTCCACTTTGGATCCGGCAGCCCATAAGCATCGACCCGGTCAAAGCCATAGCCGTAATCAAACCCAATAATGCCGATCATCGGCATAAAAACGCGCGCGCCGATGCCCACGGATCGCTTCATAGCGAACGGGTTGGCGCGACGAAAATCCGGCCATGTATTTCCCGCTTCCGCAAACAGCAGCGCAAATATTGTGGGGTTCGGGGCGATGGGAATGCGAATTTCCGCCGTGTATTTGAGCATGGCTTTGCCGCCCTCTTCCACAATCCTGTACCCGGCAAGCGGATCGTCGTAGCCGCGAAGCGGCGTCGAGCGCGACAGACCGTCGCCGCCCATAAAGAAATAATCCGTATAAGGAATGTGCGCATTCGGACCAATGGTTTCCATGTAGCCCGCCTGAAAGCTTGAATAGAACACCAGCTTCCAGATGGAGGGCGTGAACCAATCCAGGCGGAAAATCCACTTGTGGTAATCCACGTTTCCGCCCAAAAAGGTTCCGGTCAACGTCGTCGTTAATGAAATGTTAGAGCCGGCCGTCGGGAATTCCGGACGATCCAGACTGTTGCGAGAAAATATCTGCGTTATGCTGCTGCTGATGAGCGGCCACTGCTCGCCGACGATGTTGTTCGGATTGGCGTCGATAATGTATTGATTAAAGTCCGACAGCTCCGTCTTGTCGATGCGATAAATCCAGTCGCCGCGGAAAAAGTTATCCGGCCAATTCAGTCGTCGCCCCAACCGCACGGAAGCGCCGGTGCTGACCTGCTTGTAGCCGATATAATAAGCATCGCGTTTGGTGTCATAAAAGCTAAAGCCGGCCAGGGTCGGAGTATCCAACAGCCAGGGCTCGGTAAAGCTGATATTAAAAGATCGATAATAGCGGCCGAAACTCCAGTCAAAGCTGAGGCGCTGCCCGTTGCCCAACAAGTTGGCCATGGCCACGCCGACGCTGCCGATCAGCTTGTCGCGCTCGCTCCACCCGGCGGACATGTTGGCGGTATCCGTCGATTTCTCCTCTACTTTGAATTCCAGGTTAACTTTTTCTTCGTCAATGGGCAGAACGTTGGGTTCGACATTGGCGAAATAGTTGAGCATCCACACATCGCGCTGGCTTCGTTCCAAAAGAGATTTGTTAAACGTCTGCCCCGGAAGGATGCGCAACTCGCGACGGATTACCTTTTCCTTTGTTTTTGTGTTGCCGCTGATAATAATTTCATTAACCTTTGCCTGCTTTCCTTCCTGAACAAGGAATTGCAAATCCAGCTCTTTCGGATTCTCCGGGTCCACGGTTTCTTTCGGCGTCACCGAAGCGAATATATAGCCAAGATCATAGTAAAGACCGCCGATGTGTTGAAACATCGCCTCGTCCAGCTTTTTCTTGCTGTAGACGTCGCCCTTTTCAAAACGCAAATTTGCCGTCAACTCTTCGTCGCTAAACACCGTGTTGCCGGTCCATGTTATGTCGCCAAAATAGTAACGCGGCCCCTCGCTCACCCAGATATCGATATACATATCGTCACGGTCTTCATTATAATAAAGACTGTCTCGCAGTATTTCCGCGTCGCGATACCCTTCGTTGCGATAAAATTCGACGATCTTCCCCTTGTCCTCTTCGTATTTATCGCGATCAAAATCGGCGCTTCGCCACCAACGGTCTTCTTTCACTTCTTTTAATTGTTTTCGAAGCTTGGCGTCGGAAAACGCCTTGTTGCCGAAAAAACGAATTCGCTCGACCTGAACTTTCTTGCCCTCGTTAAAGACGAAACGAACAATCACTCGATTCGAGTCTACTTCTCCGGGGCGCTGCTCAATATCGGCCTCGGCCAACAAATAGCCTTTTTCTTTATATTTATCAAGCAATTTTTCTTTTGAGCGAGCCAATAAGAAGGGGCTGATAACCTGGCCGGAATAATAATTCAACACCTCGTCTATATCGCTCTTTTTCAGCTTTTTATTGCCTTGCCGCTCCACTTTTTCGAGCCGCGGATATTCCTTCACCCGGATGGTGAGATAGTAGCCGTCCGCCACCTGCCGATCGACTAAAAGCTGAATATCGGAAAAAAGATTTAAGCGCCACAACTGGCGAATCGCATCCTGAATGCCTTCGGCGGTGAGTTCGGCGCCGCTTTGCAATCCGGATTGCATACGAATCATATTTGCGTCCGTTGTTTTGTTGCCCTCGACGGACACGCCCAGAACTTTGATAGTACGCACCTGGGCATTTACGTCTGCCAATGCCAACAATGCCAGAAGTAAAGTTGTAAAAACATAATATTGAAAACGTGACATAAATCCGTGATCCTTTGGGTTAATAGAACCGAATTTAGGAAATATTCACAAGATTGTAAAGCAAAATATCATTGTGATTGGTTTAAAACGGGAACCAGTGCCGTAATACGATTCGTTTGTCATCTCGATTGTATAGCATCAAACTATCATAATCGTATTCGAGTTCCACTAAAAGCTGGGGATTTATTTGGTATTCGAGGCCAAGAGTGTGATGTAAACCGAGGTCTTTTTCCTTATAACGATAGCCGACGCCCGATTCGATCTGACCGGTGTATTGCACAAAAAAACGGTCG
Source organism: bacterium (assembly GCA_024278645.1). Lineage (GTDB taxonomy): Bacteria > Zhuqueibacterota > Zhuqueibacteria > Residuimicrobiales > Krinioviventaceae > JAJRST01. Next base: position 2,685 of record JAJRST010000238.1, read on the forward strand.
GCGAGGTATTTGCCCACCATTATCTTTGTACTCTGAAGCAGCGCCAAACGGCTGTTGAGCGCCAGGTTATCGTTCAAATTGAAAAGAATAATATTCTTTGTCAATTGCGAGCTGAAACGAACATAATCAAAGCCGAATTTTTGTTCCAGCCTTTTTTCCACGGGACGAAAAAAAGGACGCAGGATAAGGTGGTCGGCGCCATATCCAATGGCTTCAAGAGCGCTGTTTTGAATATTGTTCGCCGAGTAGTCGAGCGAAGCCATAATTTGCGCTTCCGACATGCCGATGTTGGGGTTGTCGCTGGACAATTTACAGCGGATTCTGTTGATGCGCGCCCGCTCCTTCTCTTGTTTGACAATGTCGTCCACCGCTCTTCTGTCCATGGTATTGTCGACGGTCTGCATGGTCAGGTAAATATTGGACGGGATGCCGAGCGAATCCGTCACCGTCGTTTTAGCTCTGCCATAGGCGACCGGGATCAGGCTGCTGCGGTCGAATTCGACGCCGACCTGATCGACGCGAAAGGTCATATCCAGATACTCCAGAAAGCCTTTGGTCGCACGAACTTGCCCGCTGATGCGAAAGGATTCGTCCGCGATACGGCCGCTGAATTCGAGGCCGCCATAATTTTCATCCAGCTTGAGGTCGACGTAAACTTCGTCAATCGCTCCGGGAAAGTTCTTTACAAAACGCGTGTTGAGGGCCGGCGAGACAAACAGGTCCCAGCGCATGTTTTCTAAAAACTCCTTTACCTTCGGCGAAGCGCCGGCGCCCTCGTAAAACGGATACATGATCTTGCCGTTGTTTAAATTAATTCTGCCGCGAAGCGTAAACCCGTCGCCCGTTGATGCAAAATAAAATTTTTCATTCGGCGCTTTGCCGAGCAAGTCCAGTTGTGCATAGTCATTCGGCTGCATAATCCCGACAAAATTGAGCGGCACGCCGCCGTCCGGCGTCTCCAGCACGATAACGCCGAAATGGATGTCTGATTCGCCAATACGAATATTTTGCAGCGGCACAGCCGAAACGACCTGCTCGGCGGGTTCGTTGTAAATGCGGAACGGCTTTCCCCCCATCAGGCCATGGAGAGAAGTTAAACGGATAAATTTTTTATCCACATCCAGTGCAAGGTCGCCGTTTACCTGGGATATTGACGGCACAACGGAGCGAAAGTCCATGCTTGCATCGCGCACCTGCAAACGAGCATCGTGCAATCGCGGTTGCGCCAGCGTGCCTCGAATTTTGCCGGTAAAACGGCACTCGCTTTGAGGATTTTGAAAGTAGCCCGTCAGATCGTTCAAAAGCAGCAGAAAGTTGCCGCGGCCGTCGACATTGAGAGCAAGGCTGTCCGTTGCGGAAAAGGGCAAGTAGCCCGACCCTAAAATTTCAAAACCATTAAATCGGGTCAGGCGGAAATTATTAATGACCAGGCGCGGTGGCGATGGCGCGTCGTCCCCCTCGGTTGCATCGCCCAGCTTTAGTTCCATCTCGTCAAATGGAAACCTGGAGATGCTGCCGTTCTTGACGGCGAGCACGCCGTCGACTTGCGGAAATCGCGGCCTGCCGCTCACTCGGGCGTCGATAAAAGTCTTGCCTGAAATTAAAGGGGGCGTTTTATCGGATGCGCCATAAAAATCGGCGGCGTCGAACCCGGCGCCTTTGATGGAGAAATCCAGGCTGTCCGCCAAACGGTTGTACACACCGTTGGCATACAGGAGCGTGGCCTCCCCCTGGTTGAGCAAAAGTTTTTGCAA
>JAJRST010000239.1 GCA_024278645.1 bacterium
CCCTTAACCGCCATTACCACAGGGAGTTGATGACCCGTCCATGAATGATGAGTCGTTTAGATTTCATCCACTTGCACATATTTTGCGAGAATGTCGCCGACCGGTACGAGAATATATTCTTGACCTTCAAAAGTGATGTTCGTGCCGGCATATTGTTTGTAAATCACCTTGTCGCCCACGGCAACCTGTTCTTCCGCATCCGCGGCGATCGCTTCAATAACGCCTTCGCTGGGCTTTTCCTTGGCCGTCTCCGGAATGATGATGCCGCCGGAAGTTTTCTCTTCCTCGATCTCTTCCCACTTTATCAAAACAAAACCGTTAATTGGTTGCAGCTTGGTCATTGGTTCTTCTCCTCGAGTTTTCTGTTAACGTCAGATATTTAGCAGCCTGTCGATACGAGCCTGGTCAAATCCGACGATCCATTCGCCGTCGATGTTGGTTTGCGGCACGCCGGTCTGGCCGGTGCGGCTCATCAACTCTTGCGCCGCGCCCTGGTCGCGTGAAACATCGATATCGGTAAAACGAATCCTGTTCTTGCGCAAATGTTGCTTGAGGCGGTTGCACCAGGAGCAGGTGGGCGTGCTGTACACCGTAACGCTGGGCTGGCGCGGCTCATCACCCTCGCGCGCCTTGACCGGGGCCTCGTAAAACAACATCTCGTAATGTTCTTTTGTTTGCAGCCCCTGGATGTTTTTCGTGATATCGCCTTTGCGCAGGGTGAGCACGGTCGGAACGCTGTTTACGCCCAGGGCGGGATGGATGTCTCGCACCCTGGAGGCGTTCACCGCATACACCGGCGTATCGTCAAAAGATTCGCGCGCCTGTTCCAGTCGCTTCATTGCTTCCCTGGCGTTCTCGGATTTTTCCGTATAAAATCCCAACAGGAAAAAATCCTGGTTCTTTTTTATCTCGTTAAACTGATCGATAGAGGTGATTTCGTTCAGCATGTAATAAACTCCTTGTTACACAAATCCTCAACTACTTTTTATAATTCTCTCAATTCTTTAGATGAAAAAGATGAAAAAGGATGCAAAAAAAATTCAAACACGGCAAGGCGAGAAACGAGCTGCGTTGTCTGTCGTTATAGCTTGACAAAATAATCGCTTAATCGTTAACAGAATGGCTTTGTCCGGTTGCCTCGAACGGTATTCAAGTCGCCGGAGTCTTTATAGCGTTTTTTATATTTTCTGGAGATATTCTTGAATATTAACTATTTGAAAACTATATTAAAGCACAACAAGATTTTTGTCGGTGCTAATCTTTTTGAGGGAAGGGTTTATGAACAAGCCTTTGTTTGTGTTGCTGATGCTCGCCGTCTCTGGATTGCTTTTTTGCGGCGGCGAGGAAAAAGAACTGAAAATCGGCCTCATCGGCCTGGACACCTCTCATGCGCCCGCTTATACGCGCATGTTGAACGACGCTTCGTACGAACATCACCTGCCGGGCGCGCGAATCGTCTGCGCCTATCCCGGCGGCAGCCCGGACGTCAAGTCCAGCTATACGCGCGTGGAAAAGTTCACCGAAAAGGTCGCCTCCTACGGCGTTGAAATTGTCGACGACATTCCGACGCTTCTCGAAAAAGTGGATGCCGTGATTTTGACCAGCGTCGACGGGCGCGTGCACTTGCAGCAGGTCAAGCCGGTCATCGCCGCCGGGTTGCCGGTGTTCATCGACAAGCCCATGGCCGCCAGTCTCGCCGACGTCAAGGAAATTTTCCGTCTCGCCGACGAGGCCGGCGTCCCATGTTTCAGCGCCTCCAGCCTGCGATTTTTCCCGGAGTTGCAGGATGCGCTGCATGACAAGTCCCTGGGCCGGGTCATCGGCTGCGACGCCTGGTCGCCGGCAAAGCTGGAACCGCACCACCCGGATTTGATGTGGTACGGCATTCACGGCGTGGAAATTCTGTTCACCGCCATGGGCGCCGACTGTCAAAGCGTCAGCCGCGCCTACACCGAGGGGACGGACGTCGTCGTCGGGACCTGGGCGGACGGCCGCGTCGGCGTTTTTCGCGGCATTCGCGAGGGCAAGGGCGGCTACGGCGCCACGATCTTTTTTGAAAACGGCATCCGCCGTGTGGAGCCGGATCTGAAAACGCTGTATGTGCACATTATGAAAGAAGTGTTGACTTTTTTCAGAACCGGCAAGTCGCCCGTGCCGCAGGATGAGACGATCTCCATGTTCTCCTTTATGGAAGCGGCGGATGCGAGCAAGGAGAATGGCGGGCAGCGTATCGATTTGCAATAGCAACGATCCGGCTCGATTGCAGCGACAAAGCTATTACGGGCAAAACCACAAAATTCGAAAGCAAGAACAGCAACATCCTTGTGCAAACCGAAGAGGAATGGAAAGAGGAGAGTCGACATGCAAAAAGCCATCTTTTTCGCAGGCATTATCATGCTTGCCGCTTTAGCGCAATCCGGCGAAAATCTCATCCGGCCGGTGCACACCTATTCCATTGTGGCGTATGACTCGGTGAGCGGCGAGATCGGCGTGGCGGTGCAGTCGCACTGGTTTTCCGTGGGCGGCGTTGTGAGCTGGGCCGAGGCCGGCGTCGGCGCCGTGGCCACGCAGTCCTTTGTGGAAGTCTCGTACGGGCCGCTGGGACTGGAGCTGATGCGCGGCGGCAAAACGGCGCCCGAGGCTTTGCAAGCGCTGTTGAGCGTCGACGAGCACGCCGATGTCCGCCAGGTGGCCATGGTGGATGCCCGGGGCAACGTGGCCGTGCATACGGGGGAAAACTGTCTCTATGCCGCCGGCCATGTCAAGGGAGACGGCTTTTCCTGTCAGGCGAATATGATGGAAAAGGAAACGGTCTGGAACGCCATGTCCGCCGCTTTTCAAAACACAGGGGGCGACCTGCTGTCAAAGCTCATGGCGGCGCTGCAAGCGGCGCAGGCCGAGGGCGGCGACATCCGCGGTATGCAATCGGCGGCCATTCTCATTGTACCCGGCACGAAGGAGGCGCCGGCGTGGCAGCGTACGGTGGATTTGCGCATCGAGGATCATGCCGACCCCATAAACGAAATGAAGCGGCTGGTCACTGTTCACCGCGCTTATGTGCACATGAATAAAGGCGATGAGTTGATGACCGCCGGCGATCTCGACGGCGCGCTGAAAGAGTACGCCGCCGCGGAAAAACTCTATCCCGAAAACGTGGAAATGCCCTACTGGACGGCCGTGGGTCTGGTCAACGCCGGCAAGGTCGACGAAGCGGCGCCGATGTTTCGCCGAATTTTCAAGGAAAAACCGCAATGGAAGGAACTGACTCGTCGTCTGAAAGGGACCGGTTTAATTGTCGATGATGAAAAGGTGTTGAAGCGTATCCTGGAGTAGCCGCCGGCAGCTTGTGCACCGATTTCTTTCGTTTTTTAATTTCTTACTAATGTCAAAACAAATCATAAACCGGAGGAGAATGTGAAAAAACTCGTACTGCGTGGGCTGGTTTTTAGTTTTATTTTCTGCTCCCCGCGCAACTCGACGGTAAAAGAGGTGATGGACGGCGTGGTGACTCGTTTTTATGACACCTTGGATGAAAACGAACTGAGCGCACTGACCAACGATAAAATCCTCAGCCGGTTGAGCGACCGGGAAAAGGAAATTCTGGCGACCAAGTACTGGACCTTTGACGTCAACGTCCCTTCCGTGGTTTCCATTATGCGGCATGTGGAGCAAAAAGATGTTCCGTTTTGGCTGCCCTCTTCCGG
>JAJRST010000240.1 GCA_024278645.1 bacterium
CCAAAGCAAGAACCGACCGAATTGGCGTCGGCCGGCCTGACGATGAGGCTCATCTCGGTCAAACTGTCCGACGGATATTTTGCTGTTTTGCTCATTTCGCCGCGCTATATTGTTCGTCTGCATGATAAGAACTGCGAACCAACGGTCCCGATTCTATGTGTTCAAAACCCATTTGCAAGCCGAGGCGCTTCCACCGGCCGAACTCCTTTGGCGTGACATAGCGGGCCACGGGCAGATGCTTTTTCGACGGCTGCAAATACTGGCCGATGGTCAGCATTTTACATTGATGATCGAGCAGATCATGCATGACCTGCACCACCTGGTCAAAGGTCTCGCCCAGGCCGACCATAATGCCGGACTTTGTCCGCGCGCCCTGTCGAGCGGCGACTTGCAAAAGCCGCAACGAACGATGATAGTCCGCTTGCGGTCGCGCTTTTTGGTAAAGATGCGGCACGGTTTCGATATTGTGATTCAGAACGTCCGGGCCGGCATCCAAAACGAGTTGCAGAGCGGATTCCGATCCTTCAAAATCCGGGATAAGCACTTCAATTTTGCATTGCGGGCGAATACGGCGAATGGCGGCAATGGTGTGCGCAAAATGCGCGGCGCCGCCGTCCGGCAGATCGTCGCGGTTCACGGATGTGAGCACCGCGTATTTCAGCCCGAGCGCGGCGACGGCTTGCGCAACGCGCTCCGGCTCATCCGGGTCTGCGTGCGACGGTCGGCCGCCGGGCACGGCGCAAAAACGGCAGTTGCGCGTACACACGTCGCCCAAAATCATGAATGTGGCGGTCCTGCGATTCCAGCATTCGCCGATATTGGGGCATCGCGCGCTTTCGCACACCGTGTGCAGCTTGCTCTGCTGTACCAGCTCCCGCACTTTGCTGAAACGAGAACCGCCGGGCAGCCTGACTTTAAGCCATTCCGGCTTGCGTTCTCTTTGCGTTTCTGCAATCAGACTCATTGTTCCCCCCATTTTTCCCCGCTCACAACATATTTCATAAAAGCCTCGTGCGACAGGGGCATTTTATCCTCAAATATTTGATCGATGACATTGGCGAACTGCCGAATTTCGTACTGCGCGTGCTCCTCCATGCGCAGTTTCAGAAAATTCATCATTGATCGAGTATTGATGGTCCAATAAAACTGCGTGTAAAGCGATAAAGGTAAAACAATGCGTGCGTGTTCCTTGGCCACGCCTTGCTCGAGCAATTCGTGGTAGATGGCAAAGGATGCGTTGTAATGCTCCAATATTTTTTCACGCAGTTCATCATTCAGTTCGCCGTGCATCAACTGGTATTTATAATTTTTGGCCTTTTGCCGGCGCATCTGCTCGGGCAGATAAAGCTCTTCCTTCATCTCCGTGTAACGACCGGAAATCTCGTTATAGCTTGCAATTCTGTGCCGAAACCATTGCCGGGCGACGAAAATGGGACACTTTATATGGAATTTAAAAACCGAATGCTCGAACGGCGTCTCGTGTCCGTTGGCCAGCAGGAAAAAGATCAGCTTTTTATCGCGTTCATCGTTCGTCGCTCCCTTGCCGAAGGACACGCGCGCGGACTGCACGACAGCCGTGTCGCCGCCCATAAAGTCGACTAAACGCACCAGACCGTAATCGAGCACTTGATATTCATGCCTTTCCACTGTTTGCCCTTCCCTGTTTATTCTTCCGAGATTTCACACATTTTTATAGCCGCCTAACCCGGACAAGCCGGAAATTCCAAACCCCCAATTGTCAAATTCAACATTTTACGGATTTGGTCAAAAATAGACTTTTAAGAGACTAACTCTTGAGCGCCTCCGCCAGTTTCACGCCGAACTCAAAGCTGTCCGTCTGCTCCTGTTCACTCGGAACAAGTACGGCCTGAAGACCTTCATAAGGTACTTTAAACTTCATAGCTATGAGCCTGGCGTCCAACTGCTTGACAGCGTCGCCGCTCCAACCGTACGAACCGAATGACGCGCCGATCTTTCCCTTGACGTCAATGGTGATCAAATTATTCAGCACATCCCATATCGGTTTCACCACGTTTGCATTTATGGTCGGCGAGCCCAGCACCAGGGCGTCCGCCGCTTCAATGCGGTCGATGTGCCCGGCGGCGTCAATCTCGGTGGCGTCAAACAGCTCCACATCTACACCCACGGATCGTGCGCCCTCGGCTATTTTATCGGCCATGATTTTAGTGTTTCCATGCGCCGCGGCATAATAAATGAGCATTTTGGGTGGATTGTTCGGCGGCGCCGGCGTCGACCATTCTCTATAGGCATCGATGTACTTTTGAACATCCTTGCGCAAAATCGGGCCATGCGAGGTCGCCGCCAGCTCGACATCCAGGGCATCTATTTTCTTTACGGCGTTATGGACATTCTTTTTAAATGGCCACATAATGTGGTCAAAATAATATTTAAAATCCACCCAAAAGTCGCGCGTCACCAAGTCGTTGTACATGCGACTGTCGCAGTAATGGGACCCCAAAATATCACACGAAAAAAGGATTCTGTTTTACACCAGGTAGGTCATCATGGTATCGGGCCAATGGCAATAGGGCGTGCCGTGGAATTGCAATGTCTTGGAACCCAGCGAAATCTCCTCTTTGTTGGAGACCGGGATGATCTCCACTTCCCGGTTGACAATATTCTGCACATATTTTACCGCCGGCTTGGCGCACACCACCTTGGCCTGCGGCGCGGCGTCAAGCAGCTTTATCAGGCTGCCGGAATGATCCGGCTCATTATGCTGCATGACGACATAATCGATTTTTTTGGGATCAACGAGCTCCCGGATATGTTCAATATAGGCGTCTGAAAACTTGCCTTTTACGGTATCGATGACGGCAACTTTTTCGTCCTTGACAAGATAGCTGTTATAAGTGGTGCCGTTTTTGGCATACATGATGATGTCAAATATTCGTAAATCGGGATGCAGCGCACCAACCCAGAAAACATTAGGCTGTATTTCGAATGGCTTCATCGTTCCTCCTTTTTCGCGACTGTTTCTGAACTGTCATTTCACTATATTTACCATGCATATAATAAATTTGAGCTGCTTAATATTCCGACAAATTTGAACCTGGCGACGCTGCGAAAACCGAATTATGAGCGCAATTTTTGAACGCCTTTTGCGAGCAGAACCACAAGGGTATCGACATGCTCCACGGTGTTTCCCTTGCCCAGTCCAAAACGGATGGAGCTTTGCGCCAAATGGTCCGGCACGCCTATCGCCTTTAGCACGTACGAAGTCTGTAGGGCCGCCGATGTACAGGCCGAACCGGATGACAACGCCACACGCGGACAGGCCATAATCAACGATTCGGCGTCAACATTGAAAAAAGAATAATTTAAATTGTTCGGCAGGCGATTGACCGGATGGCCATTGAGCCTGACTTTCTCGATTCGGCCTTCAATGCCC
>JAJRST010000241.1 GCA_024278645.1 bacterium
CTGATCGGCAAGGACGCGATCGATGTCGTAGCGCATCACATATTTGCGAAACCTGTTAAAATTGCCGACGCTTGTTTTTTTCCCGGCATCATTACGAATGTGCACCTGAAAAGCCGCGCGGCTTGAAAACATGCCGGGGTCGCCCTCGCTCTTTTGTCGCAACACCGCGGTTAAAGCTTTTCCATCCCGATCTTTCCAGACGACGCTGTCTCGTTCCGCCTCGCTGACAGGGACGAGCAGCCGTCCCTGCTTTTGCGCCAGAATATTGTATATCTCGAGAAGAGAGTCGGCGGCGGCCCGCAGTTCAAGCAGAACATGAAGTCCTTTGGCCTGCGGATCAGCCTCCACCTTCCAGAGCTGCTTTAGAACGCCGCCGGTTACAAAGTCATTTTTCTCGACATCGACGATATATATTTCCGCATAGGGGAATCCCGATCCGTCCTGTTCGCCATATTGTGCAAATGCGAAGAACTTGCCTTGCGGCGAAAATCCGAGGTTCAAAAACTCCGCCCGATCGCCGGCGAAAAGTCCGGCGAACAGGAACAAAACCAAAAGCAGCATTATTTTCGGGATATTCATTTATCAACTCCCTGTGGGTAAAACTTTTCAAGATACTCTTTGGTTTCCAACAAATGCTTGTCCACGTCGTTGGCATCCCTGTCGATTAAATATTTCAGCTCTTCAATATCCATCGACCAACGGAATCCGTTCCAGAATTGAACACCTTTGAATTGAGTCTTGTAAAGAGCATTTCTGCTGTAGCATGATCCGAGGTAGAGATGCTGAAACCCGGCTTCCTGCAGCAGGCCAACCGTCGCGGTCATCATGTACATGCCCAGGCTTTTGTTGGCATGATTCAAATCATAAAAGGCATAATAATAAAACGCGGCCCTCGGGTTCTCGAGATAGAGAACGACGATGCCGACCTCCTGCCGCGTGCCGGCGTCAGTGAACAACATGACATGCGAACACACAGGCGATGAAAAAAGACGTTCGAGCTTTTCATTTGTCATGACATCGCGGCCAAACTTGACATCCGCATAATTCTTGCAGAACTGCTGTCGCTCTTTTGTCAGCTCGAAATCCTTGCTCCCGACCAGGCTGAACGAGACGCCCTCGCCTTTTCGTAAAATCCTGCGATTTTCGGAAGACGGCGCATAATCCGCCAGCTTTACACGGATATGGCGGCACATATAGAAACGATCAAGATTGTAAGAGCCGGGCAAAAATCCGCGATCCAAAATATCGGCGGACTGTTCGTTTTGCTCGGGAATGGCACAAATGGCATAAGGGAAAATATAGTTAGAATAGTCTGATTTATATTCGGAGAACAGCAGTTTCATTCATTGCCTTTCCAATTTGTGTAACTTTTGTAAATAAACATTATAGCAATTTGTCTCCATTCATACAAGAATATAATGGAAAAATGAATGAAATTTATATTTTATTTTCGCGTGTAAATCAAACATTTTACTTGCCTTTTAAAAAACTATTCAATATAATTGCGCGAATTAACCTGATTCGGTTTTCAGTAAAATACCGACTTGTATTTCACAACAGTGCAAGCATTAAATAAAGAATCGGGTATTCATAGTCGCACTAATGATGATGAATAAAATGACATCCTCTTTTTTCCCACATAGAACTTTGCAGTTCCGCATAGTTAGCACACCACTAATTAACCATATAAATAAAAACCAAGGGAGCAGTCATGAACCAATTCGTCGATGACATCGGTGAGGCCGTAAAGGCAAAAAACCCCGGTGAAATAGAGTTTCATCAGGCGGTTATTGAAGTGGCGGAATCGATCGAGCTGGTATACGAAAAATACCCGCACTATCGCAGCTACAAAATTTTCGAACGAATGGTTGAACCGGAGCGCGTCATTATGTTCCGCGTTCCGTGGATGGATGATCAAGGCGAGATTCAAATCAATCGCGGTTTCCGCATTGAAATGAACAGCGCCATCGGCCCTTACAAGGGCGGCCTGCGTTTTCACCCATCCGTAAATCTCGGCATTTTAAAATTCCTGGCTTTTGAGCAAGTTTTCAAGAACAGCCTGACCTCGCTTCCCATTGGCGGCGGCAAGGGCGGTTCCGATTTTGATCCGAAAGGCAAGAGCGACAACGAAGTGATGCGTTTCTGCCAGAGTTTTATGAGCGAACTGTTCCGACATATCGGCCCGGATACGGATGTGCCGGCCGGCGACATCGGCGTCGGCGGTCGCGAAATCGGCTTTATGTTCGGACAATACAAAAGGCTGAAAAACGAATTCACCGGCGTTCTCACGGGCAAGGGTCTGAACTGGGGCGGCTCGCTCATTCGTCCCGAAGCCACCGGCTACGGCGCCGTGTACATGGCCGCTGAAATGCTGGCCACCCGCAACGAGACGCTGGAGGGCAAAACATGCCTTGTCTCCGGCTCCGGCAACGTGGCGCAGTACACCACCGAGAAGCTTCTCGAGCTGGGCGCTAAAATAGTAACGCTTTCCGATTCCAGCGGCTACATTTACGACGAAAAAGGCATTGACCGCGAAAAACTGGAATTCGTCATGGATTTGAAGAATGTCCGTCGCGGACGCATTAAAGAATATGTCGATAAATTTCCCGACGCGGTGTACACGCCCTCGGACCCCAGTGCTGATTTCAACCCGCTTTGGAACCACAAGGCGCAATGCGCATTCCCCAGCGCCACGCAAAACGAGATCAACGGCAAGGATGCGCAGCATCTGCTGGACAACGGCGTGTATGTCGTTTCCGAAGGCGCCAACATGCCGACCACGCTCGACGGCGTAAAATTATTCCTCGACGCCGGCATTTTGTATGCCCCGGGAAAAGCGGCCAACGCCGGCGGCGTCGCCGTATCCGGTCTGGAAATGGCGCAAAACAGCTCCAGGCTGCCGTGGACTCGCGAAGAGGTCGACAAGCGCTTGCAGATGATCATGAAAAATATCCACAAAACATGCGTGGACCAGGCGGAACATTTTGGCACGCCGGGCAACTATGTCAACGGCGCCAACATCGGTGGTTTCATCAAAGTCGCCGACGCCATGATCGATCAAGGTCTGGTCTAGGTTAACGTGGCGCCGAGATAGAACGGATTATTAATGTGGAATAACAGGGAAAAAAAATCCATGCCGCAGGCCGACCCCTTGTGGGTCGCCCGCGGCTATGGCGCCCAATTCCAGGGGTTCCAGAACCTGATGCGTCAACGCATCAGGGATGTGCTGCTTGTCGCGAGTTTGTACGATCTTTACATTTTCGATGAAGATGAACGACTTTACGAACTGGTTTACCAGCAATATCACGGTCTTAATCTGAGCCACGCGCCGGAATTCACCCGCGTCAGCAGGGGCGAGGATGCCAAAAAGCTGCTGCAAGGGCAGGAACACTTTGACCTCATCATCACCACGCTTCATCTTGAAGATATGAGCGTCGTTGATTTTGTGCAGGATATCAGGGCAAAAGGCGTCGAGACGCCCATTGTGTTGCTGGCGTTTGACAACCGGGAAATTGCCGATTATATATCGTCCCCCCTGCTGGCATCGTTCGACCAGGTTTTCATCTGGCAGGGCGATTACCAATTGATCATGGCCATCATCAAGCATCTTGAAGACAAGATGAATGTGGAGCACGATACCAACCTGATCGGCGTGCAATCCATCGTCCTCGTCGAGGATAATATTCGCTATTATTCCTCATTTCTGCCCATCATCTACCAGGAGGTGATGAAGCAGTCGTTGAACTTGTTGGCGGAGAGTATGAATTTCTCCCATATCCGCCTGCGGCAGCGCGCCCGCCCCAAAATACTGTTGTGCAAAAGTTACGAGGAAGCCTGGAAATATATCGAAGCTTTTCACGAAACCATTTTGGGCGTCATCTCCGATATTGACTTTCCCAAGGATGGAGAGCCGTGCCCCACGGCCGGTTTTGAATTGGCGAAAAATGTTCGCGCCCTGCACCAGGACATTCCCATCTTGCTGCACTCCAACATGCCTGAGAATGAAAAAGAAGCGGAAAAGATGCAGGTCCGCTTTCTGCTCAAGGACTCTCCCACACTGTTGCATGAACTGAGAAAGTTCATGAAAGAAGAGCTTTCATTTGGCGAGTTTGTCTTCCGAACCCCGGATGGACGCGAGGTCGCGCGCGCCAACGATTTATTGTCGCTGGAAAAAGCCCTGGGAACCGTGCCCGAAGAGAGCATCCGTTACCACGCGGAGAGAAATCATTTTTCAAACTGGCTCAAGGCGCGCACCGAATTTGACCTGGCCTACGAACTGCGTCCGCGAAAAGTGACGGATTATGACAGCGTCGAGGATACCCGGCGAATGCTCATAAAAACACTGCGCGAATATCGCAAGCGGCAGCAACGCGGCGTCATCACCGACTTTCATCGAGACACATTCGACCCTTTATGCAGCATTTCCAGGGTCGGCAACGGTTCGCTCGGCGGCAAGGCTCGCGGCCTGGCTTTTGTCAGCATTCTGGTGAACAAGGAAAATTTACTGGAGGCCTTCAAAGGCGTTCAGGTCTTTATTCCTGCGGCGATCGTCATCAGTACGGAGATTTTTGACGAGTTTGTCGAGGAAAACGATCTGCATACATTTGCGCTTGAATCCAACGACGACCGGGAAATTATACGTCGTTTTTTAAGCGCGGACAAGTATCCCGAAAAACTGCTGGAAGACCTGAATATCTTTCTGGAAATTGAAAAAGGCCCCATCGCCGTTCGCTCATCCAGCCTGCTCGAAGACTCGCGCAACCAGCCGTTCGCCGGCGTGTATAACACCTACATGCTGCCCAACCGGGGAACGTACGCAATACGGATCGGGCAGCTGTTGAACGCTATAAAGCTTGTCTATGCTTCCACTTTTTTATCTCCGGCAAAACACTATATCAAGGCGACATCCTTCCGCCTGGAAGAAGAAAAAATGGCGGTCATTGTGCAAAAGCTGGTCGGCTCGGAACATTACGACCGCTTTTACCCGGACATTTCCGGCGTTGCGCGTTCCAACAATTTCTATCCGATCAAGCCGCAAAAGCCGCAGGACGGCATTGTTTCAATTGCCTTTGGACTCGGTAAAATGGTCGTCGAAGGCGGTCCGTCCGTCCGCTTTAGTCCAAAGCATCCCCTGCGCACAAATTTGCTGGCCGATCCCAAAACCGTGCTCAACGAGACGCAAAAGTCCTTTTACGCCCTTGACCTCAATGACGCTTCTTTGAATGAAGGCGTCTCCGATTATCTGGTTAAGGAATATTCCCTCAGCGAAGCTGAAAAGGACGGTACGCTGGCCATCGCCGGTTCCGTTTATTCTCCGGAAAACAACGCCATTTACGACGGCATCTCCAGGCCTGGGCTCAGACTGGTCACCTTTAGCTCCCTGCTCAAAAGCGGCATCTTACCTCTGGCGGAGATATGTGATAAAATTGTTAAAACAGGCGCCAAGGGCATGGGCATACCCGTGGAAATCGAGTTTGCCGTCAGTCTGCGAAAAAGTCCTTCGGAGCCGCATCGCTTCGGCATCCTGCAGATGCGCCCCATGGTGCTCAGCCGCGAGTTGGAGGAACTGGATGTTAACGAACACGAACCCGGGCAGCTCATCTGTAAAAGCTCCAATGTATTGGGAAACGGCGTCATCGACAATGTCTTTGACATCATTCTCGTAAACCGGGAAAAATTCGACCGCGCCAGGAGCCGCGATGCGGCGGCGATCCTTAACCGGCTGAACGCTAAAATGCTTGACGAAGGGAAGCCATATCTTTTGATAGGCGTGGGCAGATGGGGCTCGCTCGATCCCTGGCTGGGCATACCGGTCACCTGGGATATGATCAACGGCGCCCGCGCCATCGTCGAAACGGATTTTGTCGACTTTCGCGTCTCTCCATCGCAGGGTTCGCATTTCTTTCAAAACCTCACATCTTTTCAGGTGGGCTATTTCACCGTTCATTCCCATAACAATGAAGATTTTATCGACTGGGATTGGCTGCTGCAACAAAAAGTGGTCGAGCACATCGGCCCGATCCGACGCCTTCATTTTAAAAAGCCGGTTATCATTAAAATGAACGGGCATGAGAATAAAGGCGTGATTGTAAAGCCATCTTGAGAGGTAAATTTAATTTGTATTTATGAAAATATTTTCGCTAATTAGTATATCTCAAATTACAATAGTTCATCCATCAATGATAATAAAATACGTTAGAAGGTAATCGAAATGATTGATATAACAGAAATTAACTTGCGATACGTGACAGATAAAAAAGGGTAAAAAAGGAAGTCATTTTACCTTTGAAGGATTTTGAGAATTTACTTGAAGATTTGCAAGATCTTGCCATCGCAGTTGAAAGACGTGATGAGGAATCGATTGCTCACAAAGATGTTATAGAGGAATTCATCATTCAGATTATTAGAATAAGACATCGAAAGGAAGCTTACAAA
>JAJRST010000242.1 GCA_024278645.1 bacterium
ATCTGCGTCGACGCCGGAATATCCCCGATTTCATCGAGGAACAACGTGCCGGTATTGGCCAACTCGAACCTGCCGATTCGCTTGGAAATGGCCGAAGTAAAGGCCCCCTTTTCGTGGCCGAACAACTCGCTTTCGATCAGGCTTTCGGAAAGCGCGGCGCAGTTCACTTTGATGAACGGCTTGCCCTTGCGATTGCTCGTATAATGAATCGCATTGGCGACCAATTCCTTGCCAGTGCCGCTTTCACCGGTGATAAGAACCGTGGAAGCCGAAGCAGCAACCATTTTTATCTGATCGTAGACATGGCGTATCTGCTCGCTGTTGCCGACAAAGTTCTTAAAGCCAAAGAGTTGATCAATTTGATCCTCAAATACTTTTTTCTCTTCGCGAATATTCTGCGATTCCAGAATACGGTCTATCAACGGCAGAATTTTCCCAATATCCATCGGCTTTGTGATGTAATCGTAGGCGCCTTTTTTCATCGCCTCGACGGCGCTGTTGACCGAGCTTGCGCCGGTAAAGATGACCACGGCGACCAACGGATTGTGCTCGAGTATTTTTTCCATCAACTCGATGCCGTTCATCTTTGGCATCTGGTAATCGCAAAAAACGATGCTCGGTTTTTCTTTTAAATATATTGTGTACGCCTCTTCACTATCGGTCGTTGTGAGCACTCCGACATCCTTCTGAGACAACATCTCCTTCATCATACCAAGCAGACCTGGTTCGTCGTCAACTATGAGAATTTTTTTACTCAAAGTTCCGCTCCATCTGTTAATAGTTCCAAAACAAATCCCTTACAGACAATCTCCACTGCCTATTGGCAATATAGTCTCAGAACCCCATCCCACAATTATTGCCTCATCAACGAGTTAACGCTGCTCAAAGGGCCGCCCGATGAAGAGTTGAAAGTCATTTCCGGCGCGCAGCGAAAGCAACCGGACGGCGCCCACCTATGTTTAGCTGCTTGTGCTTTCAACCTCGTCCAACTCCGGGTTGAATTCTTTATTTTTGACCCATTGAAATTTAAGCCTCAGCGTTTTTGAATAGTAACGTTCCAAAACGTCATAATCAACCCGTAAACCCCAATTATAAAATACGCGAGGATCAATATAAGACTTTTGGCTTGTCCCGAGATTCCAGGATCGATTTTCCATGGCGATTGCCATTTGTGCTCTGATTTTTCCCAGGGCGACCTGAGCCTTTTCCTCTCGGATAATTGTACTCTCTATTCTTGCCAACTTGCTGTTTATTCGTTTCTCATACCGTACTGAAATTTTGCGTTTTTGCTCGTTATTTTTTGCATTTTTTTTCTTTTCAACGACCTCTTTTCGCAATTTTCTGACGTCCGCCTTTAGCTCCTTTAGTAAATTCTGAATTTTTTTAATACGCTCGCGAGCCTTTTTTTCTCTTTCCTTGTAGCGTTTTTTTCTTTCGGCCCAGTTTTTTGGCGCTTGTTTTGTGTGGTTGCACAGAATAGCGGCCAGGGTGTTTGCTTTTGTCGCCGTCGCCCATTTTTTATATTCCGGGTCTTGGGCGACAACGCCTGAACTGTCGAGACTCTCTTTGACCACAGCCGTGGCGTGGTGCGTACGAAACACCTTGGCGGAAAGGCCGGGCATGGCTTCGGAGAGAAAGGCGTTCACATTTCTGCTGCTCACATCGTCAAAAAGTTGCGGTTTGTTATAGACCGGGTGCTTTTTATTGTTTCGGCCGGAGACCGACGGTTTGGCGTTCTCGGCCAATTCCCGGAGATTGGCGCGGACGTGCTCCGGCAGTTCGATCTTTTTATGCCACAAGACCGAATCCTTGCCCAGGAAACGAAATTCGACCATGCCGTTGTCATGAATCCTGACATGCTCCGGCCGCAGTGTTGTGGCGCCCACGGTGTCGGCTTCATCGGGGTCTTTTTCATCGCCGACGCGAAGGCATAATGTATCTATTAAATAGCACGCTGTGGCAATTCTGCGTATTTTTGGATTTTTATGCACAAGCGCCTCGCTGATATGCTGACGCACCTCTTCAATTTTAGAAGCCAGCTCGATCGCCTTGTCAAACTTTTGCGCTTCACGCTCCTGCTTTATCGGCGCCGAATCGTGCAGCCAGATATATTTCAATTTCCCGGAAAGCTTGTCCTCCCATCTCGCCACCCACAAGGAATCCGGCTGCCATACAACCTCCTTCCATTCGGAACGGTCTATCTCGGCGTCGGGGCTCAAGTTGAGCGTCACATCCTTTTTGCTCGCCCCTTCTTTCCAGCGTCCGCGCAACGGATGTTTGCCGCGCCCCATAAAGATGCCGCTGGGTTCGGTCATATAAGTGGCCAACTCGATGCGCTCGCCGTCGGCGATGGCATAGCCAAACATCTCCTTTAATTTTTCACGCAACTCTTTTCTTTTGGCTGCCAGCGCCTTGCGCTCTTCTTTGGTCATCGCTTCGCGCGCCGCCTTTTCCCGGGCTACGCGCTCATCCAGCTCGGAAAAATCAATTTGATCGAGAGCGAGAGGCTTTTCGTAACCGAGCGCACGGCTGAAATCCGCCATAAAATTTCGAATAAAGACGAGATCCTCGACATACGGCGTCCCCTTTTTCTTTGCCCATGCATAGGCCATCTCTTCCTGCCTGGGCGTAAGCTGAATTTTTTTGCCGTCAATTTTTATGTGCAGTTTCTGATATTCCGGCGGATCGGGGATAATAACCCCTTTGTGAAGTAATTGTTTAAGCACGAGTCTACCTTTTTTTCTTCATATCCATTTATTCTCTCCAAAAGACAAGCATCTGTTTTCCAATGGAGAAACGTCATTTCTTTCTGTTAAATAAATGAGTCAATTTCCTAGGACAGCATCCCTTTGAGAGTATAAAACCAAAATGTCAAATAAATAAACTTTTTTTTACTTTTGCAAGCACTTATTTGTTTTTGGTGCGTTTAATTTAACGACAAAACAATTGATCGTGAGTATAAAAATTTGTACTTTTCTGTTTACTAAAAAAGAAAGCTTTTATGAATCACAACGAAAAGAAAAAAATACTCTGGGTCGACGATGAAATCGATTTGCTCAGACCGCATGTCCTGTTTCTCGAAAACAAAGGATACGATGTCAAAACGTTGACCAACGCCGAGGATGCCATCGAAATCGTCGCCAAAGAAGATTTTGATATCGTTCTTCTTGATGAAATGCTGCACGGCATGGACGGCCTGACGGCCCTGGCCGAACTGAAAGAAATCAGTCCGGGCCTGCCGATCATCATGGTGACCAAGAGCGAAGAAGAGTCGCTCATGGAAGAAGCCATCGGCAGCAAAATCGACGACTATTTAACCAAACCGGTGAACCCAAGCCAGATTCTGCTCGTCTGTAAAAAAATTCTGGACAAGAGAAAAATAGCCGGGCAGATCATTTCGCGCGATTACACATCGGAGTTCAGGCAAATCAGCGCCCGCATCATGGGGCCGATGGATTGGCGCGATTGGATTGATATCCACGCCAAATTATCGGAATGGGATGTCGAGTTGGATGCACATCCAGACCTCGGCCTGAAGCAGATACTGTATGAACAAAAACGGGACTGCAACGCCGAATTCGGCCGCTTTATCGAAACAAATTACCGCGGTTGGCTGCACAGCGATAATGCTCCTCCGCTTTCACCTGATGTGGTGCAACAATTTGTGCTGCCGCATGTGAACGCGGGAAAAAAAACGATACTTCTTATTATCGACGCCCTGAGGCTGGATCAATGGCTCATTCTGGAACCGTTGATTCGCAGCTATTTCAAAATATCACGCGATTATTATTATTCAATCTTGCCAACCGCTACTCCCTACGCTCGTAATGCGATTTTTGCGGGAATGTTCCCCAGCGAAATCGAGAAAAAGATACCCGAGCTTTGGGACGACGACAACGAAGAGGACGATGTCAGCCGCAATCGCTTCGAGCTGGAGCTTTTGCAAGAGCAGTTGAAGCGCCTGAAAATCGAGCTAAAGCCCGGCCCAAAGTATGCGAAAATACTCAACGTTCAAGAGTCCGCGGAAATAAGCCGCAAAATAAACGAGTACAGCGCTTCTCCCCTTTCCGCCATCGTCTTTAATTTTGTGGACATTCTGGCGCATTCGAGAAGCTCGTCAAAAGTGATAAAGGAAATGATTCCCAACGAAGCCGCCTTTCGCTCCATAACGCGCGCCTGGTTCGAGCACTCGCATCTTTTTACGGCGCTGCGCAAACTGGCGGCCAACGGCAATACGGTCATCGTCACGTCGGACCACGGCAGCATCCGCGGCCTGCACGGCGCCAAGGTCATCGGCGACCGCGAAACTTCCACAAGCCTGCGCTATAAATACGGCAAAAATATCAAAGTGGATCCAAAAGACGCCATGATCATTAACAATCCGTTGGATTATAAATTGCCGGCCAGGGGCGTTAATACAAATTATATTATTGCCAAGGAAGACAACTATTTTGTCTACCCGACCAATTATCACTATTATTTGAATTATTACGCGGACAGCTTCCAGCATGGCGGCATCTCGCTGGAAGAAATTGTGCTGCCCATTATAACACTTTAACCGAAATAGTCGATATTATAGTTGCAAAAAATATTGGAAAAGACAAGCAAAAGCGCCGAGGAGACTTTTAACCTTGGCTTTGAATTTTCTCAAAAGCTGGCGCCCGGTTCGGTTGTCTGCTTTCGCGGCGACCTTGGCGCCGGCAAGACGACGTGCATTCAGGGAATTTGCGCGGGGCTGGGTGTATCACAGCCGGTCACCAGCCCCACATTTACGTTGATTAACGAATACAAAGGCCGACTCCCGGTTTACCATTTTGATTTTTATCGCATCAACGCCGGGTATGAAACATTCGATCTCGGCCTGCACGAATACTTTTTCGGCGACGGCGTCTGTCTCATAGAATGGCCGGAGGTGATCGCAGAGATTTTGCCCGAGAGACGATTTGAATTTCATTTGCAACTGGATTTCTCGGCCAATGTCAACGTGAGAAGGATTCAAATCTATTCTTCATAAAACGGTTTTATGAACTTATTAGCTATTGAAACATCAACACAAATTTGCGCCGTGGCGCTGACCGAGAACGAGCACTTGCTCGCCGAACATCGCATCAACATTAAAAATGTTCACGCCGCACGCTTGTTTCCGGTGATACGCGCTGTTTTGGACTCGGCCTCTTTTGAGCAACAGGAGTTGAACGGCATCGCCGTCTCCATCGGCCCGGGATCATTCACCGGTCTGCGCATCGGTTTGTCCGCGGCCAAGGGGCTTGCTCTCGGGCTCGGCATTCCGCTCGTCGCCGTTCCGACATTGCAGGTATTGGCCAGCCAGGCGCCGATTCGGCACGGTCACATTTGTGCTGTTTTGCAAGCGAGAGTCGACGAATACTATGCCGCCGTTTACCTGCGGCAGAACTACAAAGACAGACTGATAAAAGAGACGCAGATATACTATCACGATGAACTTTATCAAATCATCCCGGATGACGCCTGTCTGATCGGTCACACGTCCCGCCTGCAGGAAGTGGATGTGCTGAAGCATGGCTGTTTTTTCGCGCCGCAGGCCGCCGGGCATTTATCCGCTTTTGCCGTGGCTCGAATCGGCGGCCAAAAGTTGTTGAAAGGCGAGTTTGCAACGCTGGAGACGGTTGAACCCATGTACCATCAGCAGTTTATTGCCGGCAAACCAAAGAAAAGTGTGGTTTAGGATCTAGGGCGAGGCGCACCTGTTGGGAGTTGTTGCGGAAAAAATGATCGACGGTACGCCGTTTTTCATCAGAAAAATGGAAAAGGACGACCTGGATTCCGTTTTGAAAATCGAGACCGAGGCGACCTCTTTCCCATGGAGCAAAAAACAGTTCGAAAACGAATTTGACAACTCTTTTTCAACCTTGTATGTTCTTTGCGCCGATGAAAAGATCGCCGGTTTTACCGTGATTTGGCACGCCGCCGACGAATTGCAAATCGCCAATATCGCCATTGAGACGAGATGCCGGCGCAAGGGCCTTGCAACCTGGCTGCTGCAAACGGCGATTGCCGAGGGACGGCGACGTCGTATCGCTCATGTTCATCTGGAAGTCAGACGTTCAAATATAAAAGCCGTTCGGCTCTATCGTAAACTGGGATTTGAAGCAAGCGGCGTCAGAAAAGACTATTACAAGTCGCCTCGGGAAGATGCTTTATTAATGACGGCGACTGTGTTCTAAATTGGAGAATATATTATGGATTGGTTTAAACGAGTGAAAGCGGGTTTTTCGTCGGACAGTAAAAAGAATCTGCCCGACGGCCTGTGGCTTAAATGCAAACAGTGCGGAGAAGGGTTGTATAAAAAGGAACTCGAAAAGAATTATTCCGTCTGCTCAAAGTGCGGCTTTCACTTTCGAATTTCCTGCGATGAATATATCCGCATCATCAGCGACCAGGGCGCCTTTTTTGAAATTAACGCCGACATGCAGTCGGCGGACCCCCTGAAATTCAAAGACTCGGAACGCTATGCCGACCGACTTAAAAAGGCGATCAGCAAGACCGGCCTCAATGATGCGATTAAAACCGGCACCGCCAATATCCACAAAATTCCGGTTGTGCTGGCGGTCATGGATTTTCGTTTTGTCGGCGGCAGCATGGGGTCGGTCGTCGGCGAAAAAATTGCGCGCGCCGCGGACCTGGCGTTGCACCGCAAATTTCCGCTGATCATCGTCTCCGCTTCCGGCGGCGCACGTATGCAGGAATCCGCCTACTCGCTGATGCAGATGGCCAAGACCGCTTCGCGCCTGGCCATGCTGGCGGAGGCAAAGCTGCCCTACATTTCCGTGCTCACGCACCCGACCACCGGCGGCGTGACCGCCAGCTTTTCCATGCTGGGCGACGTCATTATCGCCGAGCCGGGCGCGCTCATCGGTTTTGCCGGGCCGCGCGTCATCAAGCAGACCATCGGCCAGGATTTGCCGGAAGGCTTTCAGCGATCCGAATTTCTGCTCGAGCATGGCTTCCTGGACGCCATTGTACCGCGCAGCGAGCTGAAGGATACCTTGCACAAGTTCCTGACTTTCTTTCTCGACGACAAGAAAAATAAACCGCTGCCAAAGCCAATCAACTATCAATAAACAGGACGTTATTTTGCGAGTACTTTTAACAAATGACGACGGCATCAACGCGCCCGGCATCGTGGCGCTGGCAAAAGCCATCTCTCAAATTGCCGATGTAACTATTGTCGCCCCGGCGACGGAAATGAGCGCCGTGGGACACGCCATCACCCTGAGCGATCCGCTGCGCGTTTCCGAGGTGCAAAAGAACGGCGATTTTTTCGGCTATGCCGTAAGCGGCACGCCGGCGGATTGCATCAAGTTGGCGCATTGGGCCTTGTTGAAGGACCAGCCAAAACCGGACGCCATTATTTCCGGCATCAACCTCGGCTCCAACACCGGCATTAACGTCATCTATTCGGGCACCGTCTCGGCGGCGACGGAAGGAGCGATCCTCGGCATCCCCTCCTTTGCCATTTCGCTGACGACATTTGTCGACCCCGATTTTTCTTATGCCGCTGATTTTGCCGCCGGATTTTTACCCACATTTTTATCGCTCAAATTGCCCAAAGGCGTGTTTTTAAATATCAATGTTCCGGCTATTGCCGGTGATAAAATCAAGGGCGTGAAAATAACCCGGCAGGGCATGGCCAATTATGAAGAACAGTATCACGTTCGTGAAGACCCTTACCATCGAAAGTATTACTGGCTCACCGGGCAAAAAGTGAACGTGGAATCGGATATCAATATCGACGACGGCGCCATTAACGCCGGCTATATTTCGATCACTCCCATCCACTATAATCTTACTTTTGATCCGTTACTGCAGGAATTGCATAACCTTGACCTTGACATGGAATTAGCTCGGAAATGATTCACTCGCAAGCAATCGTTGTTCTCGATTTTGGTTCTCAATATACGCAGCTCATCGCCAGAAGCATTCGCGAGCTTGGCGTATATTCGGAGATCAAGCCTTTTCATGCAAGCATTGAAGAAATCAAGGCCCTTCATCCCAAGGGCGTTATTCTGTCCGGCGGGCCGTCATCCGTCTATGCCAAAGAGGCGCCTTTGCCGTCGCCGGAAATTTTCGACCTCGACTGCCCGGTTCTCGGCATCTG
>JAJRST010000243.1 GCA_024278645.1 bacterium
GGCTTTGATGAAAAAGATGTCGGGCACCAATACGTCAATATCAGACAGCTTTACGTCAGCGGGAGCGGCCAAAACAAGCCCCGCTTGCTTCTCATCGACATACTTTTTTAAATGCCAGAACAAATTGCCGGAAATTTTCTGATGATACACACTCGGCGACGGCGTCATAAAATGTTCCCCCTCGATCAATTCATGGCGGAAATTGTCGTCTTCCCAATTCAACAAGTCATCGTAGGTGAAGATGATTTTCTTTTCAACGACAGACATCGCTTCCCCAACATCAAAATATCTTTTCCAACGGTAAATGAATATCCGGAAATGTCCGAGTATTCATCACCGCATCTGTTGAAAACACTTTGATCAACTTTTGTTGTTCCAAATCATACACTTCAACAACATGCTTTTCCGGATCAACAAGCCAGTATTCCAGGACGCCGTAGTAAGCGTAACGCTTAAATTTAACCACCTTGTCATAGTGCACAGATGAGGGCGACAGGATCTCAACGATTAGATCCGGTGCGCCATGAATATAGTTTTCCTTTAAAATGTGTCTCTTTTTATTTGAAACAAATAAAAGGTCGGGTACGAGAACTTCAACATCAGACAGCACAACGTCTGTTGGAGCGGTAAATACCTCTCCCAAGTCCTTCTCCTCCGCATAAATTGACACGTAACGCGCAAGCTTGATGGAAATCTTTTGGTGGTATAGATTTGGCGACGGCGTCATAAAATGCTCCCCCTCGATCAGTTCATGGCGGAATTTGTCGTCCTCCCAGTTCAAAAGGTCGTCATAGGTAAAAAGAATTTTTTTCTCAACTACGGACATGGATTCCCCTACGCATGAAAAGTTGACTTTATAATATAATATGATAAATGCAGGCGAATGATGCAAGATTTTTTATTTTGCGGCGCGGATTTGCCGCTTTGCATGTCGCATCAGTTACGGGGTCATGGGCCGTCAAGACCCAATATCCCTAATGCCACTTTTTGCCATGGCATTCATAACATGACACGCCAACATTGCCGCCGCGCAAGTCGTCGCCGTGGCATTCGGTGCAGTTGGTCTCGGCGTCTTTGAGTCCTGCCTTGTGCATGTTCCTTAAAACCTCCGAGGTCTTTGAGACCTCGGAGGTTTCTTTTTTTTTACGTAAAAATAATCTGCGCCCCTGCGGAGAGTTCGTAAAATTTGCCGACGTTGATAATCTCGTCAACCTGTGGTACAAAGTCGGCCATGGACAAGTGGAACATCTCCACGGTCGCCTTGCAGGCGTAAATGCCGGCGCCGGCGTCGTGGATCATTTCCAGAAACTCGCCGACCGGCGGGATGTCGATTTTTTCCATTTCTTTTTTCATCATCGCCGTGGCAAAAGCGGACATGCCGGGCAGCGCGCCGAGCAGCGTCGGCATGTGCATGGCAGGATTGCCGACGGTGGCGACTTTGAGTTTGTTGTGACGTTTCTTCATAATGGCATCCAGGCCAAAAAAGGTGAAAAACACCGTCGCCTCGATGCCTTCCATACGGGCGCCATTGGCCATGATCAGGCCGGGGTAGACGCCTTCCAACGACCCCTTGGAAATAACGATTGACACTCTTTCAATGGGCGCCAAGTTTTCAGACATAGCATCCTCCAGTTGAAATTATACACAGCCTTGTGGTTTGCCCAAACCGGCGATTCTCGCCGCTTTTTTTGCCGGACCTTTGGGGAACCATTCATACAAATCTTTTGTCGGGATGCCCCCCACCTTATTCATGCGGCGAATCGTCGGCGGTTGGCCCTTTTCCTTAAAATCCTCGCGGATAAAATTGATAACCTTCCAATGACCCTCGGTCAATTCGCTTATACCTTCTTCCTCGGCAAGCACCTTGGCGATGTCCTCATTCCATTGATCCGGGTTTGTCATAAACCCTTCATCGTCAAAGTCGACCTGCACTCCGGCAATTTCTCGTACTGGCATCTCTTTCTCCTATTATTGTTTTTTGTTGTGTTTTATAAATTCGTGGCGAGCACCAAATCAAAAACATATTCGGATTCCACATGAAAAAGTCTTTGCAAAGGCGGACGAGTGTGGCAGTCTTTATTGAATGGAACACCCTTTACGCAAAAGACTGCTTCGTCGCTTCGCTCCTCGCAGTGACTTTGAATATCCCTAAAAGTTGATCCGAAAATGCTTTGGCGACGAGCCGCGACTCTTCTTTCATATTACTCTGTCTTTATCTTTGAATATTTTTGCAGGTTTTCGGAAACCTTTTTCAAGATGGCCAAACCAACGGACAGACTTTTCTGCACTTCGGGATCGAACAACTGCTTGACCAGGCTAAAGATGGAAACCTTATCCGGTTGTACAATATCGATATCCTGGTAGACGGCCATGGCATTTTGCACAGACTGCATGATTTCCGGCTGCGTCATCTGCTTTACAGTGTCCAGAATTGTAGTTACATTTTCGCCGAGATGACGAATATCCTCCTCCGAGTAATGGGCGACAATATTGTCGATGATGCCAAAAGCAGCGCGGAAAAAGTTGAAATAACCGCGCTGCTCCAGGTCATCCATTTTTTCCAGTACAGCGTCAAAGACCTCCTTGGAAAGCGGCGTGGCATCCTTGACGAAATCCGTGGCGCTTTCCAGTTGTTGAAAGACGGCTGTAAGCTGACGCGTATTGCGCAGCAGCTTTTTCAACAGATAGATCAGGTCCTCATAGGTAAAATAGGGAGCGATCTGATCAAGTTCTTCGACAGTGGTGTTCATAAGATCGGTGATCACCGGCGTCAGATCTTTTTTCAACTCGTCCAACTCTTGCTGGCGTCGCCTGGTCTCCATGACCTGCTCTGTGAGAAAGTCGATTTTTTTATGGAGCAATTCTAAATCTTTATCCAACGTAGACCTCCTTCCTATCGCATTTTACCGGCCATGTTCATCTGCGCCTCGATGGGCAGCTCGGAACCACGCAGCAACAAGTTCCAGTACATCCAGCGGAACATCATTTTGCCCCAGTGGTTGGCTTTGGTTTCCTGCAATAGTGAAAACGGTCCAATACCCGGAAGCGGGTACTTGCCGGGCAACGGCTCGACGTCGTAATTGAAATCGATGAGCAATCCCTTGCCAAATCCGGATTCGATGAAGCAATTCGCATGGCCGTCGAAACCTTCCTGCAGCGGCAGGCCCTCGATGGCGAGCAGAATATTTTCCGTCAGCACATCGGCCTGGAAATGCGCCACGGAACCGGCCTTTGAACTGGGCAGGTCGGTCGCATCGCCGATGACAAATATATTCTCATGCGCCTTTGACCGGAGGGTGTGTTTATGCGTCGGCACGTAATTCAGTTCGTCGCCCAATCCCGAACGCTCGATGCTCGCATCGCCCATATTTGTGGGAATGGTCACCAAAAGATCGTATTCCACTTCTCTGCCGTCAAAAGAGACCAGTTTGTTCGCAGCCGAGTCCACGGAACCCGTGTTAAACTCGGCGATCAGGTTGATGTTCTTTTGGTCCAAAAAGTCGCCCAGAATGTCCGCCGCCTTGGGTTTCGTAAACGCACCCGGCAGCGGCGTGACAAAAGTGAGGTCCACTTTATCGCGAATGCCCTTTTCGGTGAAATACCAGTCCGCCAGAAACAAGAACTCCAGCGGGGCCACCGGACACTTTATGGGCATTTCCACGATATTTAAAACAAGACGTCCGCCCTGCCAGTGTTTGAGGAATTTTTGCAAATTGCAGGCGCCGGCGAGCGTATAAAAATCAAAGATGTTTTTATACCAGCCGTCCCCCATCAAGCCTTCGGTTTCGCCGGGCTGCGTACGGGTTCCGGTGGCAATGATCAAATAGTCGTAACTCAGGATTTTATTGTTGCTTAATTTGACGCGGTTCTTTTCCGGCTCAATGAGTTCAATGCCCGACATAATAAGCTCCACACCCTGTGGAATATAGTCGCGCTTTGCTTTAATCACATCATTTCTGGTGTAGATGTCAAATGGAATGAACAAAAGGCCCGGTTGGTAGATGTGAGTTTCATCCTGATCAACAATGGTTATCTGCCATTCATCCCTGAGCAAATGCTGATCGAGCTTGTTGGCCATAATCGTACCGGCGGTTCCAGCTCCCAGGATAAGCAACTTTTTCATAGCAATTCTCTCCTGTAAAGTAATGGCTCTGTTTTTTCAAAGCGCGGTATTTCGTTTTTAAACGTGGCAAAATCAGTATTTTAATTGGGAGTAAGCATATCATTCCGCACTCTTTGAATAGATGGGCAAAGCTCAAGAAAGATTCACTCAAATATGATGAAAGATAATTTTTATAGGAATAGGAGGGGCATTGAAACGGATAGAACCCATTATTTGTTATTCCCCATCATTGGACTTTTTCAACACCCCCATAATGCGCGCCTCCAACTCCATGCTTTGCGATTCGCCGGAGGCTTCAAGTCAGCGATAATTTTCCCGTTTTTCAGCACAATATATCTGTCGCAAATTTTCTCGATCACTTCCACCACGTGCGTCGAAAGGATGACCGTGCCGCCGTCCGCGACATAATCCGTCAGCATTTTCTTGATATGGCAATACCGCAAAAGCGCTCCATTTGTTTCATGTTTTACACTTGATATTGGTTGTGAATGTCATTATGTTGCATCTCAAAATCATGGAGGAGAGACTATGAATAAAAAAACTACCTTCTGGATTCTGTTCACGCTTGTTTTTCTTATTTCCACCGCTTTTGCCGTCAAATACTTTAGCCACGCCTTTCCCATCGTCAACCTCGACATTCGCATGGACCGCGAACAGGCGATCGCCGACGCCGGGAAACTGGCGCAAAAATTTGCCTGGGGGCCGGTCGAGCATCGACAGGCGGCGTCTTTCAACCTGGATCAGCAGGTGCAGAATTTCGTCGAGCTTGAGGCCGGCGGGACGGCGGCGTTCAACGAGCTGCTGCAAAGCGGCCTCTATTCGCCCTACACCTGGAACGTCCGCCTTTTTCAGCAAGGGGAAACGAACGAAACGACGGTCTATTTTACCCCCGCAGGCGAGCCTTACGGCTTTTGGGAAAAGCTGGCGGAAGACGCGCCGGGGGCCGCGCTGGCGGCCGATTCGGCGCGCGCCATTGCCGAAAAGGCGGCGACAACCGACTTGGGCATCGACTTGTCGCCCTTTAAACTCATTGAAGCTTCCAAAGAGGTCAAGCCCGGCGGCCGCGTGGATCATACGCTGGTGTATGAACGCACAAAAGAAAAAATCGGCGACGGACGCTATCGCCTGCGCCTGGTGGTCAGCGGCGACAAGCTCGCCGAATTGACCCATTTCGTCAAAATCCCCGAAGCCTTTACCCGAGAATACAGCGAGATGCGCTCCGCCAACGAAACCATCGCCAC
>JAJRST010000244.1 GCA_024278645.1 bacterium
ATGAAAACGCATTGGCCGCCTTTTTCATCAAAGAGGATTTTCGGGACTATTACAACCGCCAAGGCTACAGTTTCTTTGCCAGCCAAAATTTCGGCAGGCATGCCAAAATCAAAGCCGCTTATCATAACGATAATTTTCGTAATGTGAAAAACAATACCAACTGGTCCCTGTTCGGCGGCGGCAAGAATTTTCGCGGCAACCCCCTGGCGCTGCCCTTTGAGTATGTCGACGCCAACGGTTTCAACGCATCGCTGAATATCAAAAGCGTTTCGGCGACCTTTACTATCGATACGCGCAACAATCGCAAGCAGCCGTCAAAGGGCTGGTATATCAACGCCTTTGCCGAACACGCCGGCCGCGAGTTCGACAATTTGTACCAATTTGAACGCTATATCGTGGACATCGCTCACTATTTTCCCCTGAGCTGGGATGAACACATCACCCTGCGCCTGCGCGGCGCCTCCTCCACGGGCATTCTGCCGCCAATGTACTGGTACGATCTCGGCGGCATCTCGACGCTGCGAGGCATGAAATTCAAGGAAATGACCGGCGACCGCATGGTGCTGGGAAATCTTGAATATCATCTGCGCGCCGGCGACGGCAACTTTTTGGGCATGGATATTATTTTGTTCGTCGATACCGGCCTGGCCTGGTTCGCCAATGAGGATATGCCGCAAATTGCCAATACCTGGCCGGTGGACGAGGAGGTTCAAATGGCGGCCAACGAGACGCGCCCGGAGGATACATTTGCAGAATTGACATGGTCTTCCTTGCGCACCAATGCCGGCATCGCCATCGCCAGCCCGGACGGCGATTTTCGCATCAACTTTGCAAAGCGAATCGACAAGGGCGGTCAGGACGTCATCGTCACATTCAGAATCTGCCAACCGTTTTAATCGTATGGGTTTGTAAATCCGGTCGAGTCTAAAACCATGGAGGGTGTAATGTCTGTTAAAAGTCTGAGCATCGTATTGTTAGTCATGCTTCCCTGCGTCTCGCTTTTTGCAAGAATGGTCGAGCAGGAAGAAACATATCGCATCAGGAATAAATCCCTCTCTATAGATTTGGAAATGGATGGCGGAAGAATCATCGTCATGCAAAGCCAGGACAAGTACGACTGCAACGTCACCATGTCCTATCCCCGGGAAAAGTGCACAGTGGATATAAAGTACAACAAACAGCGCGGTCAGCTTGACATTAGCATCGACAATGAAGAATGGGATTTTAACGATGATAATGAAAAAGCGCCCCAGGTTGTGTTGGAGCTGCCTTTTGGGCCGGACATTTCTCTTTCCTCACATATCAAGGCCGGCGAGACAAATTTTGATCTAGGCGATTTGCGCATCGTCGATTTTGAATTGCGCAACTGGGCCGGCGAGGCCAGCGTCACTTTTACCGAACCCAATCGAACGATAATGCGCACCTTTGATGTAAATGTCAAAATCGGCGAGGTCGAGCTATTGAACCTGGGCAACGCCCGCTTCGAAGAGGCGGATATTAACAGCGGCATCGGCGAATTAAAAGTTGATTTTCATGGGAAGCACTTGAAAAAGACAGTGGCACGCATTGATCTCGATATTGGCGAGACGACGATTATTGTGCCGGAGAATGTGGCGACGAAACTCAAAGTCTCAAAATTTCTGTTCCTGTCGGATGTCGTCTATCCGCGCTGGTTTGAGAAAAGAGGGAAATATTATTATTCCGAAAACTATGATAAAAGCGACAAAAAGCTGTCCCTGATCATTTCTTCGGGCATCGGGGAGCTGCGCGTCAAAGTCGAATAAAGCAAAAACGCCCTTGCAATAATGCCAATATTTCATAACTTTAACTAAACATGAATCCATTTCATCTATTTTGGGGAGAGCAGTTATGGCAGATTCTCAACACAATACCGTTGTTGCAGCAAAGCAAGTGAATATCGGCTCCTGGATAAGCCGCGGATGGGATATCGTGATGGCGGACATCGGATCATTCCTGTTGCTGGGATTGATTTACGTCGCGGTGATCGTCGTCGCTTCGGGAACCGTCATCGGCGAATGGTTGGTCATCGGACCGTTGCAGGTAGGGCTTTTTTATATCATTTTCGAAAAGATGCGTGGAAAGCCAATAAATATCGGCGACATTGCCAAAGGGTTTAACTTTTTTGTTGCCGCGGTGCTGTCGAACATTTTAATCTCCGTATTCAGCGCGGTTGGCTTTTTGCTGTGCATCATTCCCGGCCTCATCGTTCTGGCGTTGTACATTTTTACGCCGGCCCTCATTGTGGAAAAAAATCTCGATTTCTGGGCGGCCATGGAAGAAAGCCGAAAGATTGTAAAAGAGCATCTGTTCGAGATGACGCTTTTTTTCTTCATCCTCTCGCTTATCAACCTTGTCGGGTTATTGCTTTGCGGCATCGGCATCATCTTTACCCTGCCGCTTTCCTTCGCCGCCGTCGCCGTCGGTTATGATGAGCTCGTCGGCATTGAAAAAGATAAAGTGCAATAACTAGCTCGATTCGTATTCGCATTTCCCAAGGGACATAAAAAAAGGCGGACAATGTATGTTGTGTCCGCCTTTTTTATTATCATTAAATACTACTTTTCTTTCTTATCTTTATCAGCGCAGCATTTCTTCTCGGCCGGTACAGCACAAGCGTCTTTTTTCTTGACCTCGGTTTTGGCGTCAACAGCTTTGAAACC
>JAJRST010000245.1 GCA_024278645.1 bacterium
GCGCATTTTATCAACCAGGACGAGTTTGTCAGCAGGCCGGAGATCGTCGCCGGCGCCAACGCCTTTCGGCAGCAGGTTGTCGATGTTTTTGTTCGCGGCGCGGCCAGCAATCTCGGTCATAATCTCGAATACCAGTTTGACTGGGGCGACGGCAGTCCGTTGATATGGTCCTCCCTGACATCGCAACGGAACGAAAACGTCACCGTGATCACAACGCCCGTGGGCGGCAGCGGTTTGCCGAGCAACGGGTCGTTGGTCGACTTTCTCACCGGCGATGAGACGCCGGTCAGGCTTCGCGTCAACGGCGGCATTTACCGCGGCGCCACGGATGCCTGGGTCGGCGAAGAGCCGTTCGAGGATACCGACGCCTGGGATATATTTGGCAACGTTCTGAATTCGAGAGGCGCCATCGGCTATATCAACACGCCGACGGATGTGTTGACCCTCGACTTTAAGGGACTTGCACCGAACAAGTTTTATACGATCGTTTTTTACTCCAACCGCAACAAGCACGGCTGGAGTCGCGCCTCGCTGGTGTCGCTTAAAGGAGCGGATTCCTTCCTCAACAGAAGTTCGAATGGAAAGGATCAGACCGGCGATCCCATTGTCGGCGATGTCTTTTCGCCTAACACAAAACTCCCGTCCGACAATACCTATACCGGCTATGTCGCCAGGTTTGACAACGTTCTGCCCGGCAGCGACGGCGCCGTGACGCTGAGCGTCAAGTTCGGCGGCGTACAGGGTTTTGAGTTTAAAGGCAAGTACGGCAGCGCCGTCATGCTTCAGGAGATCGATCCGAATACCGGCAAGACGACGTTCACGGCTTTTAACGACCTGGCCTGGGATGGCGGTTTTTACCCGCATAATTATGCCGCTTCCGGCAATTACCTGGTTCGCGTGCGCGCGCGCTGCAAGAACCATCCGTCAATCATCTCCGATTGGTCCGATGCGCACAGCATTGCCGTCACCGGTTGCGTGGTCAATACGTCGGTGGCCCACGGCGCCAATGCCGTTGTCAATCGCGAGCCGAACAAGACCGATTACAACTATGGCGAGCAGGTTCGGCTCATCGCCCAGGGCGGCCCGAACTGGGTGTTTTCACATTGGAACGACGATCGCTCCGATACCCTGGCCGTCAAGCTTGTACGTGTGAATGACAACAAGGAGTTCCGCGCCAATTTTCGCCTGGTTTCCGAGGTGGATGACGGCAGGGACAAGCTGCCCCATCAATTCAGCCTTGAGCAAAACTTTCCCAATCCGTTCAACCCGAGCACCGAGATTCATTATCAGTTGCCGCTACCGGCGCATGTGGCCATTCGTATTTATGATATTCGGGGCCGCCTGATCAAGAATCTTGTCGACATGAACCAGCCCGCCGGACGCTACCAGGTCGTCTGGGATGCCACGGACAACGCTTCGTTAAAGCTGCCCTCCGGCATCTATTTCTACAGGATGCAGGCCGGCGACATGGTGTTTATAAAGCGCATGGTTTTGCTCAAATAGATAAAGCAGCCGGTTCGAATATAATTCGACCCAATCATCTTTAATAATCTACCCTGCATTATTCATGAAATCAGGCCTCGAAGACTCCAAGACTCGAAGAGACAATGTCTTATACATAAGAGTCTATCATTTTATTTCTTTGAGAATCGGAGCCTTTTAGGCAATGATCTGTCAATAATCAGGATTGGAAAAAAACGAAAGGAAAGTACGGTGAAACACGCGGTTGTTGGGGTTGGGATTGTTCTTTGTCTGTTTGTCAGTTCGTGGAGCGTCAGGGCCGAAGCGCCGACGCACACCAGGGTCATTTTTGAGAGCTCGCTCTCGCAGGGTTTTGAAAATGAATTTGCCGCGCTGGAGAATCATAACGGCGACTTTACCGGCGACGGCTGGCAGTCCACGCAGCACGGCTTTGAGGACGGCAGCAAACTCATTGTGCGCATCAAGAACAGGCTGCCGCAAACCGGAACCATCGAGTGGAAGGTGAGCAACTTTAATCCCTACACGCAGACGGATTTTAGCAAGCAGCACCTGGTTTTCATCTCCAACACCGAAGATCGTGACGACATGTTTTACAACGGCGGCGCCTGGCTTTACTTGCGCACCGGCCTGAATTATCGCAATGCGGACGGCTCCTGCTCCATGAAGATTGACGTCGGCGCCCGGGGCGTCGATACACGCGTTGAGGAGCACATTCTTTCGAACAAATTCTGGGATATAAATCATGTTTATTATTTTAAAATTGTTTACACGACGTCGCAACTATGGTTCTACCTCGATGGCGAGCTGATCACGACCGTCAGTTTCAGCGCACAGCAAAAACGCTTCAACCAGATCAGCTTTGGCGGCGACGGCGACTATCCCTCCATTGTCGGTCCCATATTTTCCGATCTTAAAATTTCAACCGATGAAAAAGCGACCTTTTTCATCGATCAAACACGCTCCAAAAATCTCGTCGGTCTGGATGCTCCTGATTTTGGCGCGCACGGCATCACCGTCGGAGATGTCAACGGCGACGGCCTCCCGGATATTTATATGGGCAATTGCCTGCAGGGCCAGTGCCTGCGGGATATTTTGTACATTCAACAGCCGGACGGTACGTTTGTCGATGAAACCGAGGAGCGCGGCGTGACCGATGAATGTTGCAGTCACGCGGTCATCTTTTTCGACGCCGACAACGACGGCGATCTCGATCTGTTCAACGCCAACACCTGGGAGCCGAATCAGTTGTACATCAATGACGGCGCCGGCTATTTCAGCGAGGAGAGCTTTGCGCGCGGCATCGAAAACATTCCCGGCGAAACCCGCGGCGCCGTGGTCTTTGACGTCAACAATGACGGCTGGCTGGACATCTATGCCGTCAACTGGGGGATGCAGAACGAAATGTACATCAATGACGGGACGGGGCATTTCACGCGCGAGTATCGCGGCGCCGAGGGGGCCGTCGAGGACCCGGA
The DNA here is from genome assembly GCA_024278645.1 of bacterium. Taxonomy (GTDB): domain Bacteria; phylum Zhuqueibacterota; class Zhuqueibacteria; order Residuimicrobiales; family Krinioviventaceae; genus JAJRST01. The sequence goes on from JAJRST010000245.1 coordinate 2,958, forward strand.
GGTGGTCGGCACCCAGGGCGTCACCGTCGCGGATATCGATAATGACGGCGATTACGACATTTATGTCAGCAAGCGCGACCAGGTGAACGAGCTTTATATAAATGAAAACGGCTATTTCACCGAGGCGGCCGCGGCGCATGGCGTCGCCGTGCCCAAGCGCTCCGACGGCGCCACGTTCGCC
>JAJRST010000246.1 GCA_024278645.1 bacterium
GTTGGCCAGGGTTTCCACATTGTTGACGCAGGTCGGTTTGCCCCACAAGCCCTCGTGTGTTGGGAAAGGCGGCTTGTCGCGCGGCTCGCCCCTTTTGCCTTCCACGGATTCGATGAGCGCGGTTTCTTCGCCGCAGATATAAGCGCCGGCGCCTTCACGAATTTTTATGTCAAAATTAAATGTCGAGCCAAATATATTAACACCAAGCAATCCATATTCGTGGGCCTGTTTTATGGCATGGCGCAAGCGTTTGATAGACATTTTATATTCATCACGCACATAGATATAGCCTTCCGTGGCGCCCACGGCGTAACCGGCAATGGCCATGGCCTCGATGATGCAATGCGGATCGCCCTCCAGGATGAGACGATCCTTAAAAGTGCCCGGCTCTCCTTCGTCGGCGTTGCACATAATATATTTTTGATCCGCTTTTTCCGCGGCGACAAAGCTCCATTTCAGGCCGGTTGGGAAATAGGCGCCGCCGCGACCCTGCAAGCCGGATGCTTTTACTTGCTCAACCACATCCTGCGGCTTCATCTCCGTCAGCGCTTTGCCAAGCGCTTCATAGCCGTCGTGGGCGATATACTCTTCAATGCTTTCCGGGTCGATGACGCCGGCGTTTTTAAGCACAACACGAACCTGCTTGCCAATGCGCGGCGTTTCGCCGGCCTCCTTTGGGATTTCCATGACCGGGGCATCCGTATAGCGAAGATGCTCGACAACCCGCCCCTTTATCAGGTGTTCCGATACTATTTCCGCTACATTTTTTTCCGTGACGCCGACATAGTAGACATTGTCCGGAAAGACGACAAGAACAACGCCTTTATTGTAAATGCCAAGGCTTCCCGTTTCGACGACCTTGACTTCTTTTGTGAGAGAAGCCATTTCGAGATTGCGAACAAGCGCATCTTTGACCGAACGGGCGCCCTGGGCGATTGTATGCGCATCCATGGCGATTAAGATATTATTCCTATGCATTCGCCTGCCCTTTCATTTTGTAATCCTTCAATATTGCCACTGCCTTTTCCGGCGTCAGGTTGCCGTACACTTCATCGTTGATCATCATCACCGGCGCCACGGCGCAAAGGCCGAGACAGCTTGTCAACTCGAGCGTAAACGTGCCGCACGAGGTCGTCTCGTTCATCTCCAGGCCGAGGTATTCCCTGATTTTTTGCAGCACCTCTTTCGAGTTGTTAACATGGCACGAAGCATTATTGCAACAGCGAATGATATATTTGCCTTTCGGCTTTGTGGTGAAAAGACTGTAAAAAGTCGCAACGCCGTAAATCTCGCTCAGCGGTATGTCGACTTTTTTTGCCACTTCTGTAAGCACGACATCGGACAAGTAGCCATATTCATTTTGCACATCCTTTAAAATATAAATGAGCGGCGTTCTTTCACCCTCGTAGGTGCGGATAATTTCGTCCACTCTTGCTAAATCTTGCATGTGTTCCTCCTGTGAACCGTTTGTCGATGAACGAATCGAATGCTTGTTTATTTAAACACATGATCGGCGAGCACCTTGTCGCGCTGCACATGTTCGGCGATGATCTTTCTCGCCAACTCCGGCGATACTTTGCCGTAGGTTATGGTGTTGTTATGCGGTCCTGTAACCTGAACCATCGGTTCCTGGTCGCAGTAGCCGAGACAGCCGGTTTGAGTAACGTGCACATCCTGAATATTTCTTTTGCTCATTTCATCCAGGATGGCGCTCATCACGTTCCTGGCGCCGGCGGCGATGCCGCATGTTCCCATTGCCACGCTTATGCGATATTTTGCCGATTGCTCTCGTGTGGCCATCTCCATTTTTGCTTTTTCCTTGATGGCCCGGAGATCCGCTAATGTCTTCACCTATGCCTCCAGTTGGTATTGCGTCATAAAATTAATCGTTTATTGATAATTTAGAGTGAAACTATTGGCGTTAAAATGATTTTGATTTTATCTCTTTTAACTTTTCGCGCAACAATCTTTTTGCCGGGGCGACCTGATCGTAAATATCACTTTCACTCTCCGCCATTCTTGCAAACAGCCAGTAAGAATCAAAGCAGAGGTGGCCGAAATCCGTTTTATGTAGATAGCAAAAATGCACGTCGATGGAGCCGACGATCAGATTCACCAGGGATTCCGCCATGTTGCCAAGCGGCGGACGATTGATGTTGTCAAGCTCAAACGTCGCCGTTACCAGGGAGCCAACGCCGGGCTGCGACTGAATATCGAGGTCTCCCCCGCTTTGTTCGGCCGATTGTCGAAACAGGGACAGCCCCATGCCCACGGATCGGGTTGTACGCGTGGTCATGAATGGATCGAGCGCTTTGCTCACAAACTCTTCGTCCATACCACGGCCATTATCCTTGATGCGTATGCGCAACAGATTTTGCGATTGCCGCTCCTCTATGGCGATGATGACCCGTGTGGCCTCCGCCTCGATAGAGTTGGTAACGATATCCAAAATGTTGAGTGAAAGTTCGCGCATAATATCTGCCGATCCATTTTTACCCAATTACATTGAACTTAACCGTTTACCGCCATTCCTTTATAGAAATGCAACCGGTCGCGGCAATCAACAGGCAACGCTGTATCGCGCCCATGCTTTTTTTCGATGGCCATGCGAATCTCTGCAAGCGTAGGCTGCTGCAGTTTGAAATATGTGAATTTTTCGCCAAACTGCTCGATGTAATGGGCGTCGGATGAACGGATAATGGAAAATGAGCTGTTTTTAAGATATCGCAGTTCCTGCGCCGCCTGTTCGAATGGCTTTGCAATTTCAAGCGCATGTACAGGCAGGTCATGCGGTATAAAGCCGAGCGTTACAAGCAAGCTGTTGGACTTGCGGTCGATGTGCGCCGGATAGGCGAAGCCGCCAAAATCATTGACCAGGCTGAACAGCTCACGCACGCCAAGGTTTGTCGGCATGGCCAGCATTTTATGACATTCCCTGATAATATTTTCCTCGGCGTCAACAACATACTGTCGTCCGAACCACTCGGGATCGTTGTCGCCGGCCGCAAGATGGTCATATATAATCTTCTGACACTCTTCAGCGGCATCGATTGATGAGAAGAGGCAAATGATATGCGCCTCTTCGCGCGTATGAATTTCCATGCCTGGTATGACGGTTACTCCCGTTCCGGCAGCCGCCTCGGTCACCGCGCGCACATTCTCGCAAGAGTTGTGATCCGTAATGGCAATGATCTCGATGCCATTTTCAACCGCCTTTCGGACAATATCCCTGGGTCCCATTGACAAGTCAGCGCAAGGCGACAGTATGGTGTGAATATGCAAGTCTGCTTTATACCAGCGCATTATTATCTTTTCCTTTTGAATTAGACCACAAAACGAGCGCCAATCTGTTTTGCATCGCCGGATTTGTTCTAGTCGATTTTGTCTTTCCATTGCGGAGAATTACGGAAACAAAACCAAAGTGCTCTGTCCTCTCTTGCCCCTCGCCGCTTTTTATTCCAAGCGACAATCTTTTCACCATGTCGATTAATATCATTAAAGCACTCTGATTCTATATACTACGCACTAGACATGTCCGACGCAGAACTTGCGGCGCTTGTAAAGTCCTGACTTGTTGACAATACTACTTGCTACGCCTGGCTATTTATATGTGATAGACATAACAATTAACGTGCCACAAGTATCAGTAATGATATGCAAACTATATTTGATAATTAAGGGTTTAGCAGTCTTTAAGGCAGGAAAACGACGGCTCTATCAAACATGATAGGAGATGGTGTGGAGATTCTCCACACATTTGTTATTGCAACGTCCGCTTCAACAGCGCTTCAATATCCTCTCTTCTCGGTGCACTTGGCTGCGCGCCAAGCTTGGTTACGGAAAGCGCGGCAGCCGCCTGTGAAAATTGGACGGCCCGACGCATGGGCATATTTTCCGCCAACGCGGCGGCCAAAGCTCCGTTAAATACATCGCCGGCGGCTGTAGTGTCTATAGCTTTCGTTTTAAAGGCAGGAATCAAACCTTCAAAATCACTTGTGGACAGGAACACCCCTGTCGCGCCCAGCGTGATAATAACATCTTTTGGCCCCATATCTCTGAGCATTCTGGCGGCGATTGCCGTATTCTCTTCACAATTCACTTTAAGCCCCGTCAAAAGTTCAGCTTCTGATTCGTTGGGCGTGAGTATAGTTACATGGCGCAGCAGCTCCGGCGGCAGCTTTTGAGCGGGCGCCGGGTTTAACAATACCGGCACGCTGTTTTCATGCGCCAGCGAAGCAGCAAAGGCAATGGTCTCTATGGGCGTTTCCAGTTGCATGAGAACAACCTCGGCGTTGACCATAACGTCTCCGGCTGCCTTGACATCATCGACGCACAAATTGGCGTTGGCGCCGCCGGCCACGGTAATGCTGTTCTCGCCATCCTCGGCCACAAAAATCTGCGCCACGCCCGAAGGAGCGCTGTCGTCAATTTTTACATATTGAACGTCGAGGCCATCGGCTTTAAAGCCGGCCACGGCCCGTTCGCCAAACATATCGGCGCCCACGCGGGCGATAAATGCGACCTCCGCCCCGGCACGGGCCGCGGCGACGGCCTGGTTGGCGCCTTTGCCGCCGGCGGCCGTATGAAAGGCGCCGCCGAGTATCGTTTCTCCCGGTCCGGGAATGCGTGGCACTTGAATGATCATATCCGTATTGGAACTGCCGATGACGACGACCATGAAACGTCTCCTTTAAAAATAGTACCTTTTATACCTAGTCGATGTTCTCACGCATCAGCGCGACAACTTTGCCCTGAATGGCCCAATCGCCCTTGGGGTGAATGTTGTCAAAATCGGGATTTTCCGCCTTTAAATATCGACGCCCTCTTTGCATGGCCAGCCGTTTTACCGTGGCTTCGCCGCCGATGAGGGCGACGACAACATCTCCAACATCCGCGCTGTTTTGCGAACGTACGACGACCAGGTCGTTGTCGAGGATGCCGGCCTCCTTCATGCTCTCCCCCTGCACTCGCAAAAGAAAATGCTTTGCCCGCGAGCGCAGCAGGTATTTAGGCGTCGGCACGTATCGTTCGATGTTTTCCTCGGCCAGCATGGGCAACCCGGCGGGAACCGAGCCAACAAGCGGCAGGCTCTTTTCATCTTCGGAATCCAGCAAACCTTTGTGTTCCAGGATTTTTATACCACGGGCCTTGCCCTTTTCCCATTTGATATATCCCTTGCGTTCGAGCAAGGCGAGATGCTTGACGGCCGTATTCCGCGACGACGCCCCCAGTTCATCCGCCAATTCCTTCAATGTGGGCGGATATTCATTATCTTTCATCATTCGAATGATGGTCTCGAACACTTGCTGCTGCCTGCGCGTTAACCGTTCCAAAAGCCCTCCATATAAAAAAAGGTGAACAAGAGATCACCTTTTATAATAGCATATTTAATCGAAATTGTCAAGATGACGATGTTTTTTTTTGCCCTATTCCGGCGTCTCGACATTGAGCATCTTGACCAGACGTTGATGGATATCCAGGGGCACCTGTTTGATATCCAGGCATTTGAACAGGCTGACCGTGTCCCGCATCGATTCTATCTGGCTGCGGCAATAGTCGCAATCTTCAAGATGGTCTCGGAGTTCATTGCAGAGTTTGGAGTTGATATCTTCGGAGAGATCCTCGCAAACTTTTTCGAGAATTTTTTCGCAATTATCCATTATGTTCACTCGCTATTTTACAGTAATGACCGGACAGGGCGCCTTTCGAATCACTTTATTGGCCTGGCTTCCGATGAGGAGCTGGGTTAAAGCATTCATGCTGTGCGTGCCCATGACGATGAGATCGATGCTGTTCTCCTCGGCATGTTCGATGATCGTCTGCGCTATCTTGCCCTCTTTGATGACCAAATTCCTTTTGACATGTTCCGGTATAAGCTCCGCCGCCATTTTCGCCATCGTCTCCTCGGACTTGTCCTTGATGTGCGGCATGACATCGAAAATGGTCTCGCCTTCCGCCATGAAATAGGCGGGATGAATGACGTCTTCCACCACATGCAAAATATCGATGACGCTGTCGTCAGACAGAAACGACAGAGCGAGTTGCAACGCGCGATGACTCTGTTCGAAAAAATCCGTCGGAACGAGGATGCGTTTGTATACGGGCAACGAGATTGTGCTGTCTTCGATGCGAACGGTTAGTACCGGATACTCCGCATGATGGACGATATTTTCCGCCACGCTGCCGAGGAAAAAACGCGCCAATGATTTACGGCTGTGCGTGCCCATGGCAATGAGATCGACGTTCTCTTCCGCTGCGTAGGTCAATATTTCTTCGTACGGGGAAAAACCGCGTCTGACGACATAGTCTATGGTTAGATCCTTCAAGGCATATTCGGAGATGGTCTTTTGAAAATAGTCGCCGGCTCTTTTTTCCATTTTTTGGTAATAGTCGTCAAGATCGGGGAAAGGCTGTTCCGCGGCGTACGGATCGTCATTGTAAATCGTGACCACATGCAGCAGCGTGATCCTGGCTTTGTGCATGGCGGCGATGCTCAAGGCGTTCGCCAAGGCATGTTTGGCGGTAATCGAAAAATCACTGGGGACAAGTATGTGCTTGATGTTCATGTCTTTTCTCGTTTTTTTCTCTCGCCGTAAAAGCTAAACAAAATAACAAAAAATTCCTAATAAAAATTCAGGGCAAATAAATTAATCCCGACGACGCTTGGAGATTAAAATA
>JAJRST010000247.1 GCA_024278645.1 bacterium
GCGGCGGCGGCGTTGTTCGCGCGCAAAGGCTACGGCGTCGTCGGCGTGCGCGAAATCGCCCGCGAGGCCAACGTCAACATTTCCATGATTTCCTACTATTTCGAGGGCAAGATCGGCATTCTGCGCTCGATCATCGACAACTTTTTTACCGGTTTTTTGAACCTGCTCAAAGCCTCCTACGACCCGGAATTGCAGCCTCAGGAATCCATCCAGCTCATTATCGGCCGTCTCATCGCCTTTATGAAGCAGAACAAGGACGAAGCGCTGGTGATGTTCAGCCAGTTGCCGATAGACGAGCCGGAAATCAAGGAGCTCAAGGTGGAAAAAGTGAGGCAGTTGTTCGATTTTATGGGCGGCCTGATCCGCCAGTTCGACGTCGATCCGGCGCAAAGTCGCCAGCAGGTGGCCATCCTGGGGCCGGCGTTCATCAGCGCCCTGTTCTCCGGCTTTTTATTCGAACCGATTGCCCGGGGCGTCTTCAAGGTGGAATACGACGATGTCTTTTATCAAAACTATGTGGATATACTCACTGCCTTCCTTCTCGGCGGCATCGAAGGAGCGCAGCAAATCAATGACAACGGAGAAAATTAAATGGAGTTGCTTTCCGGACTTGTCATAAAATATCGCTGGCTCATTATTTTAGGCTTTGTCGGCTTTAGCGCAATCATCGGCCTGCAAATCCCGCGGGCGCACATCGACCCCGATTTTGAAAGTATGATCCCAAAATCCATGGGCTATCGCGCCTCCACGGAAAAAATCGAAGAGATATTCGGCGGCTCGGATATGCTCATCATTCTCTTTGAAGCGGACGACGTTCTCAATCCGTCGACGCTCCGTCGCATCAAGAAAATATCACGCAAGGTGAATCGCATCCCAGGCGTGGACAGGGTAATGTCGCTGTTTGACTTGAAAAGTATAAAAGGTGAAAACGGCATGATGATTGTCGATCCGGCGGTGAAGAGGATTCCGCGCAACGAGGATGAAAAAGAAAAGCTGCGCCGGGAAATTATCGACAATGACCTGGTCTACAAGATCGTCGTTTCCGATGATTTCAAAGTGACGACGATCATCGCCATGCTGGCGGATGATGCGTCGAATGAAGAGGTTTTTTCCCGGGTGCGGGAGATTGTGGCGGAATATCCCGGCGATGAAAAGGTCAGTTACGCCGGCATGCCCTATTATCGCGTCAGAATTGCCAATGACATCAATCGCGACATGAGCATCTTGATGTCGACCGGCATGTTGCTGATGTTTGGTTTCCTGTTCCTCGCTTTTCGGCAACTGCGCGGCGTGGTGCTGCCTTTTGTTGTTGTGCTCATGTCCGTCCTGGTAAGCATGGGGATGATTCCGCTGTTCGGCTGGAAGATTACGGTCTTGACCGTGCTTGTTCCGGTCATCATGATCGCCGTGGCCAACGATTATGGCATCCACCTGATCGCCCGGTTTCAGGAAGATAATGTGGAAGGCAATCGCTTCACCCGGAATGAACTGGCGCGGCGCATGTTCAGCAAGCTGTCCAGGCCGGTCTTCCTGGCCGGGCTGACCACAATCGTCGGTATGTTGTCGCTGATGATGCACATTCTCATCCCCGCCCGGCAGGTGGGGGTGATTGCAGCCATCGGCATTCTCTATGCGTTGGCGGCAAGCTTGCTGTTCATTCCGGCCGTCACCACCTTGTTGCCCATCCCCAAACCTGTTTTTCATCACGATTATAAGAAAAAGCACGTCCTCGACCGCTTGTTGCTCTGGCAAGGCAGGATGGTGACCAAACGGCCCCGGGTCGTCATCATTGTCGGCGTCATTTTTACGTTGCTTGTCTCCACGGGGATTTTTCTGTTGCAGGTGGACGCCAATCCCGAAAGCTATTACTCGGAAAAGGACCCGATAACACAATCCACGGCATTGATCAACAAGCGCCTGGGCGGCTCGCAGAATATTTCTCTTGTCATCACCGGGGACATCAAGGATCCCGGGATTATGAAAAAGATCGACGCCTATGAGCAGGCGCTGGCCGAGTTTCCCGAGGTGGGCAATACCGTATCCATCGCACGGGTGGTCAAACAGATGAGCCGGGCGTTGAACGATCCGGGCGATCCTTATTATAATAAAATCCCCGACGACCGCAACGCCATCGCGCAATATTTTGAACTCTATTCCATGAGCGGCGACCCGGATGATTTTGAGCAGCTCGTCGATTTTCCCTATGAAAATGCACAAATATCCGCCCGCATCAAATCGATGAGCCAGAAAGAGCTGCACGCATTTGTCGCCAAACTCCAACGACTGACGGCCGACGATGAGCAAGTCACGCATCTCGGCGGCTTTGCTCTCATCTTTTTACAGTTGGCCGATCTGATGATCCGGGGACAGATGCTCTCCCTGTTCATCGCCGTTATTCTGGTCGCCCTGTTGTTGATGCTCTTATTCCGTTCGGTGAGAGCGGGCATCGTTGCGGTGACGCCGATCGTCATGGCCATGATGGTTTTGTTCGGCTTGATGGGCTTTCTGGGCATACGCCTGAACATCGCCACCACCATGCTTTCCTCCATCATGGTCGGCGTGGGAATCGATTATACCATTCACTTTTTGTGGCGCTGCAAGGACGAGCTGGCCGCCGGCCATGATTTCACCCATGCGGTGAGGACGACGTTGACAACCACCGGCCGCGGCATCACTTTCAACGCTCTCTCGGTGGTCATCGGCTTTTCCGCGCTGCTGATTTCCAATTTTATGCCGGTGCGTTTCTTCGGGTTTCTGGTGTTTGTCTCCATCCTCGCCTGTCTAGCCGGTGCAATGATTTTTGTACCGGCGGTGGTGATGGCGTTCAAGCCGTCGTTTTTGCAAAAAGTAGAAAGACAAAGTAGAAAGATGAAAGACTGAAGCTGAAAGTTGCAAGTTCTAGGGTGTAAATTAAGTGAAAAAAGGTCCTACCGGCAGGCTAAGACTTTTAGACTTTTAGACCTTTCGACTTTAAGACTTTCAGACATAAAAAGGAGTTAGAAAATGTTAAAAGCTATTTTTTTTCTATGGAGTATGGCGTATGCGGTTTACGCCGGCGATCTGTCGCCGCGGGAGATTATAAAGCGGAGCCAGGATGTTGTCAAACTGTCGGCGACGGAGAGCGTATCGACGTTGACGATCATCGACCAAAAAGGCCGCCGGCGGGTGCGCAAACTGGCGCAGGTCAGCAAGCTGTATGACGGCGGCAAGACGGAAAAAAGGCTGGTGCGCTTTCTGGAGCCGGCGGACGTCAAGGGCACGGGATTGCTGACCATCGA
>JAJRST010000248.1 GCA_024278645.1 bacterium
TCTGGCGCAAACAAAAGTAAAGGATGCTCTCGACGAGCATCCCGAATTGAAAGATATACTCATCAAGATATCGCCGAAATTCAAAAAACTGAACAACCCGATTATTTTCAGAGTGGTCGGCAAGTGGGCGACGTTCGCGGATGTGGCCAAAGTCGGCGGCCTTTCCATCTGCGAAATTTTGCATACATTGAACAAGGAGATCGGAACCGAGGCCGAGCTGGCCAAATTGGCGCCGGAGTGCATCAAGGAGGCGGAGCCGCTTTCCCCTGAAGATGAGACGCCCGGCTGGGCAAAAGATGCCGGACAGATAGTGTTGATGGATGTGCGCAACCGCGACGACTTTTTCATGCCGGAAATCCTGACCGCCGTCCGCAAGCTGGAGCCGGATCAGGTGCTCGAGGTGATCAACACATTTTACCCGGCGCCGCTCGCCAATATGCTGCGGGAAAAAGGACATGATATCTATTACCAAAAAGTCTCTGAAACGGAGCATCACCTTTTTGTCAAAGGCGTGGAAAAAGTCATTGACGAGAACTGGCTGGATAAAAGAGAGTCCTTTGAAATCGTCGACGTGCGCGGGCGGGCGGAAGACCCGTTCTCCGAATTGATTAAAAGGGCAAATGAAACGCCGGTGGGAGAGGGCTTTCGCCTCATTCAGATTTTCACGCCGACGCCGCTGATCAACATGATCGAACCATTGGGATTCGAAACCTTTGTGGAGGAAAAGGGGACTTTTGAGCACCACATCTATTTTTATCGTACGCACCAGGTAAAGGCGACAACGAAAATAAAGGGCGACCGAGTTACGTTGATCATTCAGTCGGCGACGCCGGTGGTCTATCCGATCATCATGAAGCTGCTGCAGTCGGGAGAGCTGATGTCCCGCATAAAGATCGAGGAACTGAAAATCTGGGACAAGACGGAAAAGCACCTGGCGTGGATCGTCAACCAAAAGGCGGACATCAGCTTTTCCGCCGTCGCCGCGGTGGCCAAGCTGTACCAGAAGGGGCTGGACATCAAGATGAAAAGCATTCTCGTCTGGGACAATTTTTACCTGTTGACGCGCGGATTTAAAGCGGAAAATTTCGGCGATTTGAAGGGGCGTCAAATCCACCTGCCGTTGATCAAGGCGGCGCCGCCCTACGCGGTGACCACCTTTCTCATGAAACAGCTCGGCTACGATCCGCAGGAGTTTGAATTCGTCTTTGGCGATCCGTTTGGACGACCCGAAGAAATCAAGAGGCTCTTTACCAAAGGCGAAATCGACGTCGCCCTGTTGCGCGAACCGGAAGCGAGCTTTGCGCTTTGTGAAGCCAGGGATGCGCACGTCTCCATCGCCTACAAGGATATCTGGGAAAAGCTTTATCCAGGCAAGGGCAACCTGCCCAACGCCGGCGTATTGTTCAAGGGCGAACTGCTGCGCGAGTATCCCGAAATAGTGGACATCTTTCTGCGCGAAACGGCCAAGGCCGTCGACTGGGTCAACGCCAATCCAAGGGAAGCAGCCAAGCTCAGCTACGACATCATGGGCGTCACTCCGGAAGAGGCGGAGCTGTTTTTATCGCGGGTGAATTTCGACTATAAAGAATCAAAGGATGTACTGGACAATATCACTCACTATATTGAAGTGCTGAACAAGGCCGGTTATGGCAAAAAAGACTTTGGCGATGTTGAGGAACTTTTTCTCTGATCGCCATGAAAATTTGTTGCTTCGCTGAAACTTTTGCATTATCTTTCTCCATAGACGATTGGCGCCATTATGACGGATGGCGCCATCGTTCTTCACCCATTTTCCATTCGTACAATTTTTAATTCCTTGACCGTTCATTAATCACTTTATTTGAAACCTCATCGAAATACAATCAAGGCTTTTTATCGACATGATATCCCGCAACCTCGACACGGCCCGCGAAGCTTTTAAGAACAGGGATGTTCAGGCATCCAAACGCGCTCACTATGCAGCGCCGGAAAACCATACGCAGGAGCACGGGCAATACATCAAAAGCGTCATCTATGGCGGCCTGGACGGCATCATCACCACGTTCGCCGTCGTCGCCGGCGTGGCCGGAGCCTCTCTCTCCTCCGGTATTGTGCTTATCCTCGGCTTTGCCAATCTTTTCGCGGACGGGCTGTCCATGGCCATCGGCGATTATTTGAGCACAAAGGCGGAAAACGAATACAACGCCGCCGAACGGCAGCGCGAGGAATGGGAAGTGGACAACTATCCGGAGGGAGAAAAGCAGGAGCTCGTCGAGCTCTATTTCGACAAGGGCATTGACAAGAATGACGCCAAAACCATGGTCGACATCATTGCGAAAAATAAAAAGGCCTGGGTCGACATCATGATGGTCGAGGAGCTGGGCATCATCGAAGCGAATGAATCGCCGTTGAAAAACGCGGTCGCCACTTTTCTGTCGTTCGCCGTTTTCGGCTTTGTACCGTTGCTCGCTTTTGTGCTGGCGCGTCTGCTGCCGCACATGTCAGGACTGGCCTTTTTTGCCGCTTCGACGATGACCGGCCTGACGCTGTTCACCCTCGGCGCGCTCAAGGTGCGCATCACGCAACGCCCCTGGCTGCTCTCCGGGTTGGAGATGCTCCTTGTCGGCGGCCTGGCCGCGGCGGCGGCTTATGGCATCGGCGCGCTGTTGGCGGGATTGGCGTGATACTGTCGTAATTCATCTGTTGACAACCAACGCAAAGCCTGGATGATTTAAAATCCCGGGCAGCTTTTTCATGGTGTGAACACAAAATACGTGCAAGGTGGTTTATGAAAAATTCCTACTCAAGACGCTCATTTTTGAAATCGGCGGCTATGCTGACGGCGTCCATGCCGGCCATCATTCCCGCCTCCGCCCTCGGCAGAACAAACACGCCGCCCGGCGACCGCATCGTCCTCGGTCATATCGGCGTCGGCAATCGCGGCTCCGCCCTGTTGCGCAGCTTTCTGCAGGTGGACGACCAGCAAAGCGTCGCCGTGTGCGATCCCTATGCGAACAAAAGAAAGGCGCAGGCGGCGCAAGTTGACAAATTTTACGCGGAAAAGCTCGGACGACCCGATTACAAAGCGTGCGCCGCATACGGTGATTTTCGCGAACTGCTCGCCCGCGACGACATCGACGCCGTGGTCATCGCCACGCCGGACCACTGGCATGTGCCCATCGCCATCGAGGCGGTCAAGGCGGGCAAGGACGTCTATGTGGAAAAGCCGCTCGGCGTCAGCATTCGCGAGAACCAGGCCATGCGCCGCGCCGTGCGGCAAAACGGGCGCATTTTTCAGTACGGCACGCAGCAGCGCTCGTGGCGGCAATTTCGCTTCGCCGTCGAGCTGGTGCGCAACGGCTATATCGGCACACTGCATACCATCCACGCCTGGTGCCCGGATATCAGCAGCCAGGAGCAGGCTTTTAACGAACCGATCGTCGGATCGCAGCAGCCCATTGACATTCCGGCGGGCTTTGACTATGACCTCTGGCTCGGCCCGGCGCCCTGGTCGCCCTACACGGCGGATCGCTGCACCAGTTTCGGCTCCTACCATCATTACGACAACAGCCTCGGCTTTATTGCCGGTTGGGGCGCGCATCCGCTGGACATCGCCCAGTGGGGCAACAATACTGACGACACGGCGCCGATTTTTTACGAGGGCAAGGGCGAGATCAACAAGGGACTCTACGAAAGCGTTCGCTGGTGGGATTTCCGGTGCACATACCAAAACGGCGTCAAGATGCGTTTAATGAGCGAGGCCATCGGACGCCAGGTGTTCAGCGAGCTGCATCCGGAAACGCACAGCCACGGCACCACTTTTATCGGCGATGAAGGCTGGGTGAGCGTCAATCGAGCCAGCATCCTTGCCGGGCCAATGTCGCTTCTCGACGTCCGGCTCGGCCCGCGGGAGGAGCATTTGCGCGAGCGCAACAATCATTACGCGCACTTTGTCGAGTGCGTCAGAACGCGATTGGACAGCATCAGTCCGGTGAACACCGCGGTGCAATCGGACATCATCAGCCACTTGTGCGACATCTCCATTCGCGTGGGACGACCGATACGATGGGACCCGCAGCAGGAGGAGATCATCGGCGACGCCGAGGCGACGCGGCGCATGACCAGATCGCTGCGCAGCCCGTGGCGGTTGTCATAAGTTGACAGCCGCTGCACGGCCAAAGGCAAAACCATTATGTTGATCGACCCCGGATTCCATTCCGGAAAGGACGAATCGTTGCATAAAATATGTTTGTTTTTTGTACTTTTTTCTGTACATTATTACAAATAGATAATGTACAAAGGAGTCAAAAATGCAAAGAATACAACTAGACGAGGACATTCGACCCCTGTCGGAGTTTCGAGCAAATGTCGCTTCATTTATAGAAAAAGTTCAAAAAACAAAACGCCCGCTTGTCATCACGCAAAGAGGAAAAAGTGCGGCGGTGATGCTTGCCGTCTCCGAATATGAACGGCTGTTGGATCGGCTGGAGCTTTTGACGGACATTCAGAAAGCGGAAGCCCAATTAAGCCAGGGGCAAGGGATCAGTCACCAGGAAGTCGAAAAACAAATCATCGGAAATATCGATTGATGAAAATAGTATGGTCGCCGCTGACTGTTGAAAGAATGACCGAAATTACGGATTATATTTCAAAGGATAATCCGACTGCGGCTGTAAAGTGGGCAAAAACTGTATTTACTAAAATTGATAGTTTAAAGGCGTTTCCATATATGGGACGAATTGTTCCGGAGGCCAATCGGAGTGATATCAGAGAAATAATATTCAAAAATTATAGAATAATATATCGAGTGGAAACGGAATGCGTTTCGATATTGACGATTCGGCATGGAAAGCAGCTTTTGCCGTCGGAGGATTTTGGAAAATAACCGGCATTGCCGTCAAAGAAAGTGCACCGACCCCGGTTGTCCGAAGGACGCCGGGCGTCGCCACGGCTTTAAAGTCAATATACGCCAAACACCCGGAGTCCGCCTCTCGGCGGACATCCGTTTTTTTTCGACAGTCTCGACAAAAAATGCACAAGACCAAGATTAAAAGTCCGAGAAAGCAGAGGATATTATCCATATCTTTCTCTGCGCTCCCGGCGCCCCCTGCGGTTTACCTTAAACTTTGGAGACAAACATGACTCTTAAAACCATCAATCGCAGAACCTTCATCGCCGCCGCCGCGTTCACCATCGTCAAACCGCAGAGCGTCCGCGGCTCTAAAGCAAACTCAAAGATTGAAATCGGCGTCATCGGTAATGGCGGCCGCGGCACGTGGATATCCTTCCTGTTTCAGCAGCACGGCGGCTACGAGATTGTCGCCTGCGCCGATTATTTCCGGGATCGCGTCGATAATTTTGGCGAACAATTGGAGGTCGACAAAAAACGTCGCTTCACCGGCCTGTCCGGCTACAAGCGTCTGATCGACAGCGGCGTCGACGCGGTGGTCATTGAAAGTCCGCCCTATTTTCACCCCGAACAGGCGGCCGCCGCCGTGGAGGCGGGAAAGCACGTCTATCTGGCCAAACCGATCGCCGTGGACGTGCCCGGCTGCAAGAGCATCGAGGCCGCCGGTAAAAAAGCGTCGCGAAACAATCTTGTCTTTCTCGTCGATTTCCAAACGCGCACCGACGCCTTTTACAAAGAGGCGGTTAAACGGGTGCACAACGGCGACATTGGCCGCGTCATCAGCGGCGAGGCGACCTATCACTGCGGCGCCACCTGGGAGCGTCTTTACCCCTTGTACGAGCAAGGCATCACAAATGAGCTCAAACTCAAGGCGTGGGGCATAGATCTGGCGCTGTCCGGCGATGTGATCACCGAGCAGAACATCCACGCCCTGGATGTGGCCACATGGATTCTGGACGCGCATCCGCTGAAAGCCGCCGGCACGGGCGGCCGCTATCGCCAATGGGGAGACTGCTGGGATCACTATTCGATCATCTATGAATTTCCCGACGACGTCATCCTCACCTTCAGCTCCAAACAGTTCGGCGCCGGGCAGGACGATATCCAATGCCGCATGTACGGCGAGAGCGGGACCATCGACACCAACTATTTCGGCGACGTCAAGATACGCGGCAAAAAGCCTTACCGGGGCGGCACGCTTTACACCCTCTATCCCGACGGCGCGAAATACAACATCAACTGGTTTCATGAGAGCGTGACCAAAGGCGATTATAGCAATTCCACCGTCGCACAAAGCGTGCGCAGCAACCTGACGACGATCATGGGACGGCTCGCCGGCCGGACGCACAGCAGCATGACCTGGGAGGAGATGCTGGCCTCCGGCGAACGGTTGCAGCCGGACCTCGATGGTCTGAAAAATTAGCCGCTCCCGATTCTTATATTTTAGAGCATTTTGCCAGGTTCGGTGCTACTAAAATGGGATCGCATCAGAGACAAAGCCGCAACCAGCGCTCCCTTTTCCGAGGGAATTTATAAAGATATCAACAAGGTCGTCATCGCAGGATTTTACTGGGAGCCGGGGCGAAAAGCGGAAGACAGTGTGAGGGAGTATTTATCATTCGAGTTTTCGCCGGATGTCGCCGAGGATCTGCAAGTCGTTCGAATTTTCGAGCAAAACCATAAACGTGACAATATTCAGGACAGCGCCATTCGCGCCTTTGAACTGGTCAGTAAAGCAGAGGGTCGCCTGACGCAAAAAGTGCACAGCAGTTGGCGTTGGCGTATCTTTTACTTGCGCGCGTTAATCAACAAGGAACTGTGTCAACAAAAAGGAGAGCTGCAAGGGGAAAACCTTAAAGCCGCGTCTGCGGAACTCACACGGCTCTACCATGCAGAGCATGCTCCATCCATGCCCATCAAACCGCCGGAAATCAGGTGACGCCCGGTCCCAAGGCCCCGCCTTGGAACCCAAGCGTCATCGCAACCATCTCGCTAATTTACGCGAGGCGATGTCTCGCAAAAGGGGCCACGGCGACCTCCATCTATGAGATTCACTCGGGCTGACCGGACGACACGGAGCGCCGCTTGCGGCACGGGGTGGTTTACACAAACCGGTTTGGCCCCTGCCATGCGGAGCCTAGAAGCAATGGTAAAGATGCTATACCCTCTGTTAAGCGATCTTTTTATAAAAAAGCTTGCAATACTGTTTTTTTATGACTATACTCCATAAAATTGTGGTTATATTTGGAGTGTATTCTAATGATTGACAATTTCAAAACCATATATCATAGACTGCTTAAAAACACAAACTATAGCACACATCGTTACTTGTTCAAATCTTTTCATACCAAAAGCAGGTTAACCGGTCTTGTGGGGCCTCGCGGCACAGGCAAAACGACCCTTCTGCTTCAATACATAAATGAGCATATCGAGAACAAGAACCAATGTATCTACCTCTCCCTGGATCATATTTACTTTACACAAGTCCATTTGACGGAATTTATCGATGACCTTTATGAAATTGACGGCATCCGCTATTTTTTCCTGGATGAAGTTCATAAATACCCCAATTGGGATCAGGAACTAAAAAACATTTACGACTCGTACCCGGACGTCAAAATCGTCTTTTCAGGCAGTTCAAGCATGGATCTTGTCAAGGGCGTTTACGATTTGTCAAGGCGAGGCGCCCTTTTTAAACTTGAAGGTATGTCTTTTAGAGAATACCTTGAATTCCGTCTGAACAGAACAATGCCGACGATCAGCTTTTCAGAGCTTCTTGAAAACCCGGCGCTGCTCGTAGAGCAGTTAACAGACATTCAAAGGCTAAAGGGACATTTTCTCGACTATCTCGAATCAGGCTATTACCCGTTCCTGTTTGAAGACGAGGAGAACTATCACCAAAAAATACTGAATATCATTGACAAGACAATTTACGAAGACATCTCGAATTTCTACAAACTGAGAACAGAAAACCTTGTCAATTTCAAAAAGATACTCTCCTACCTGGCGACCATTCCACCGGCGCAGCTCAATCGTAACAGCATTTCAAAGCATATCGGGCTTGATAACAAGACCGTTGAGAGTTACCTCGGCATGTTGAGCGAGACCGGCCTCGTTTGCCGGGTCAGGAGGAACAAAGCGGGAAGCGCTTTGCTAAAAGGAACGGAAAAAATATACCTGGATAATTCCAATATCTACAAAGCCATCATTGACGAGCTGGGTTTCGAATACAACAGGGGGACGGTGAGGGAAATATTTTTCATCAAAATGCTGCAAAATGCCGGGGAAAAAGTCTATTACAGTAAAATCGGCGACTTTCAGGTTCAGGACTATTACTTTGAGATTGGCGGCAAAAGTAAATCCAGAAAACAGATCAAAGCGCATCTTGAAAACTCGTTTTCAGTCAAGGATGACATCCTTTACGCAAGCGGCGCGACGATTCCGCTGTTTTTGTTTGGGTTTCTATATTGAAGGACGGAGGGTAGAGATATTTACTCATATTGGCGAGATGCTGATTGTCTTGGTTCAGCGGGAATTGGAATTTCAGTCATCGAAATTGTGGCGGAAAAGTTCATAGTTATTTTATCGACCCGACATAAAAATTTACGCTCTGCAGCGGAAAATCGATGCCGCAAAAGATTTTCCCATAGATATCAACGGCGAAAAAATCATTCTCCTGGTGAGCGACGGCAAAGAAACCTGTGAAGGCGACCCGTGCGTCCCGGCGGCGACGCTCGCCCGCAACAATGTCGGCATCGTGATTCACTGCATCGGCTTTGGCGTCGAGTCGGCGACGAAAGGGCAACTGGAATGCATCGCCCATGCCTCCGGCGGCGCATACTTTGGCGCGCAGGGCGCCAAAGAACTCGCTGCGGTTTTACAAAAAGCCGTACAAACGCCCGCCGTCAAAGCGCCGCCGGAGACCGGCAAGGGAAAGTTAAAAATCATTCACCCGAACCTGAACGGACATGATGTTATGGACGCCGAGAGCGGAGAAAAAGTCACCCACATCAGCGCATTAAACAGCGCCATTGAAATTGACGCCGGAGTTTACAATGTGAAAATCGGGGAAGCCTTGTGGAAAAGCATTCAAGTGAGGCCGGGCGAGACGACAGTGCTGGAGCCGGGATGGCTCAAGATCAAGTATGCATCGTTACGAGGCCACAAGGTGCACGACCGGGAGAGCGGCATCGTCCATGACGTCCTCTCTTCTCTCAAAAGCCATGCAGCCTTGATGCCCGGCGCCTATAGCATCGAGATTGATGGTGAAAAGACTTCCTTTGAACTCGTCGAGGGCCAGGTGCTTGTTTTTAAGAGGAAATAAGCGCTGACCGGCGGGGCAAGATGTTGAGGCTTCGACTTCGCTCAGCCTGACATTGGGCGCCTCGACTTCGCTCGGCGTGACGGCGCCTTTCTCAGCCAACCCAGTCATCGCGAAGGCGGCCAATTGCGTACGAGAGCCATCGTCAAATAGGCGCAAGGCCCGGAGCCA
>JAJRST010000249.1 GCA_024278645.1 bacterium
GATTTCATATTTTCCTGCGGCGTCATCGGGCAATCGGCTGGCGCGGGTCATTTTCAGCCCCTGGCCCTGGTTCCAGGATTCGGGCATCTGCGCCGGCACGTGTCCGCCGGCGAATCCGCTGGGATAGGAATTCTCGTCGTATAACCAGATATGCATGCCCAGTTGCTTGCCTTTGTCCACGGAATAGCGCACAAGGGCGAACCATTCATCCGACAGGTAGGGCGTGATCAGTCCCGGTCGCGGATGAATAAAAGCGCCGCCGATGCCCTGCGATTTCATGTCTTTTAGCATAATATCGATCTTTTCCTTGCTCATGGCATCGTTCCACACCCACAGCGGCGCGCTGCGAAATTGCACGGGAGGATTCCGGAAAAGGGCGTTGATCTGATCAAAGGAGTTCACGGTCGCTTGCTCCCCGGAGGCAAAGGCGTTAGAGGTAAGGGTTCCTGATAAAAAGGCAATACATAAAATGACAAGAGTCCGCATTTTTTCTCCTTTTTTGATGCACCACGACTTTTGTTGATTGCGGGCCCGGAATGGTTTTGCCCAAAATGGTTTTACCTGTATTGGCTGTCGAGCCGGTAGATTGGCTCGGCTATTCATCAAGATAATTAATTTTTACCTATTTATCCATGTCAATTAACAAATTGTCGACGAATTTGTGAAAACCAAAACAGGGGCGGGATGATGAAAAAAAAGCCCCGGCCATGCAGCCGGGGCGAAAGAGAGATTTCAAAACGGGGCAAAAGTTCTAATGGCCGGCGGCGCCAAAATGCCGCCAGTCTGAAATGTAACGATCTCAAGCGCAGGCGGCGAGGCGTTGTTGGGGCGACGCCGATGGCGCATCCTCCAGACGCGCCGTCGCATACTCCTCGGCAAGAGCGTCAAACACATCTTTCACCGATGTAATCCCCGTCGTTCGCCAGGCGTTTGCGCCGGCAAAAACAAAGCCATCCTGGAGCCGACCCTGTTGAGCATTGCTCAACGCCTGGGCAATGCAGTATGGCGCGGTTTTATAATCGCATGTAATCAGGCATTTGTACGGGCATTTGAAAGGTTTTTTCTCACCGGCCTCGACTTCATTTAAAAAAGAGTTACGTATGGCGCGACCCGGCAAGCCCACCGGACTTTGGATGATCGCCATGTCGTCTTTTTTTGCATTGACAAAGGCCTGCTTGAAGGCGATATCGGCGTCGCATTCAAAAGTCGGCACAAAACGAGTGGCCATCTGCACGCCCTTGGCCCCAAGTTGCAGATACTTGCGGATATCCGCCCCGGAGTAGACGCCGCCGGCGGCGATGACCGGAATGCTCTTGCCAAAGCGCTGCTGCCACGGCTCGACGACGTCGACGACGTCGGGGATCAGGTTTTCCAGCTTGTAGTTCGGATCGCCCAGTTGCATTTTCTTGAATCCCAAGTGTCCGCCGGCCATGGGCCCTTCGACGACGATGGCGTCCGGCGAGCAGTTGTGCTTTGCCCAGGATTTAAAAATGATGTCCGTGGCGCGCGCCGAGGAGACGATGGGAATCGTTTTTGTCTTTCCCTCGCGGATCCGCTCCGGCGTCAGCAGTTGCGGCACCTTGAGAGGCAGGCCGGCGCCCAGTAAAACAAGATCGACCTCTTCTTCCACCGAGGTCATTAACAAATTTTCAAAGTCGGTTAATGCCACCATAATATTGACGCCAATGGCGCCGTTTGTCAGACTTTTGGCCCGTCTGATTTCGTTGACAAGGCCCTCTATATTTGCTTTCCGAAATGATTTCTGCATGCCGGTCTTGATCATTGAAATGCCGACCGAAGCAATGACGCCGACGCCGCCCTGGTTGGCGACGGCGGATGCCAGACCGGACAGCGAGATGCCGACTCCCATACCGCCCTGAATGATGGGCAAGTCTACCTTCAAGTCACCAATTTCAAGCGACGGCATTTTTTCGAAATTCTTCACAATTCTTCTCCGTGTGAATTGAATACGTTTCACGACTCGCAACAACAGTCGTACAAGTTGACATAAATAGTATACAACAATTATTTGAAAAGAATTGTAAAAGAAGTGTAAAAGCAGGATGTGGTGTTTTACCCTGAAAAAACGGTGAAATCCTGCTTTACAAAAAGGAGCACGAGTAAAGCAGGATTTCCGGTCTATTTGAACAATCCCCGAAAAGTTTTTGGCCAGCCGCCGCGCAGCATGAGCAGGGCCAGCGGCGCCGCCCAGTTGGAAGCGCGCTCGACAAAATCCCAGATCGGCAAGCCGGCGACCGGTCGAATGATCGCCGCGGCCAGCGCCCAAAGAAAGGCATAAATGAGCACGATTCGCAAGGGTTTGACCAAGACAAACACGGCGACGACAATGTCAATGACGCCGATAACCGGCATGATCTTTATCGCGCCCGCCTCTGAAAAGCCGACCACGGTGAGAAAAGGTATCCAACCGCTCTTGACGCCAAGGGCAAATATTCCGTGCCCGAGAAATGTACCGAAAACACCGATCCGCAAAATCCATTGTACC
>JAJRST010000250.1 GCA_024278645.1 bacterium
CTGGTTGGTCTATCCCGGCTTGTGGGGCGCCATCCTCTCTTCGGCCTTTGGCAGCGCGCTCGGCGGTCCCAGGGTGCTGCAAGCGTTGGCCAGCGACAGGCTGGCGCCCCGATTTCTGGCGCGCCTGTCAAAGACGGGGCAGCCGACCATCGCCACGTGGATCAGCGGGGCCATCGCCCTGGCGGCGGTGTCCCTGGGCGAGCTTAACGCCGTCGCCCAGTTTGTCACCATTCTGTTCCTCACCCTTTACGTGACCATCAACCTCAGCGCCGCACTGGAAAAGCTGGCCGGCGACCCCTCCTTTCGGCCGACCATCAACGTTCCCTGGTATGTTTCGATGCTGGGGTCCATTGGCGCGGTTGTGGTTATGTTTCTCATTAATCCCGTCGCCTGCGTCGTTGCGGCATTCATCGAACTTTTATTATACGTCTATTTGCGTCGGCGGGCCATGAAAAAACGCTGGTGCGACGTTCGCGCCGGACTGTGGGTGGCGTTGGCGCGTTTTGCACTGCTCAAGCTTCGCGGCCATGAAAACGATCCGCGCAACTGGCGACCGCAAATCCTGTTGTGCGTCGGCGACGTCGCCAAGCGGATATCCCTGGTGCGACTCGCCAACTGGTTCAACCAGAATCGAGGCCTGGTCACCGCCTGCCAGGTCGTAGTCAGCGACCTCAGGAAAAGTCGGGTGGACATAAAGAGCAGGCAGAAGGAGATGGACGAAGCGTTGCATAAGGAAGGCCTGGTCGCCTTTAGCGAAGTTGATGTGGTCTCGGAATATGAGAGCGGCGTCATCGACATCGTGCAGGCGAATGGAATGGCCGGCCTGCAATCCAACACCGTGATGTTCGGCTGGCCGCGAAAGCGCGAACGCCTGGAGTCCATTCTGCGCATTATGCGAGCCGTGTCCCGGGCCGGAAAAAATACGGTGATCGCTCGTGTCAACGGCGTGCATGAACCCACGCCGAAAAAAAGAATCGACATCTGGTGGCGCGGTCTGCAAAATAACGGCGACTTGATGCTGCTGCTCGCCTACCTGCTCAGCCTGAATCATGAGTGGAACAAGGCCACGATTATGGTGCGATCTGTCGTCGAACGTAAAGAGGAATATGACGAAATTGCCGCCGGCCTGGAAGACCTGGTGCCGCAAACGCGCATCAAGATTAAAACAAAAGTCGTTGAAAAGCCGGCGAATGTCTCGGTCACTGAAATTATGCATTCCTGCAGCCGCGATTCCGATATCGTCTTTCTTGGCATGATGGAACCCGAACCCGGCGCCGAAGCCGAGTATGCCGAACGCCTGATCCAATTGTCAAGCGGATTCAGGACAACCATTTTCGTGCGCAACGCCGGCGAGTTTGCCGGGCGGCTGATTTGATATTCCGGGATGACGATGGCGAGGAAAATGGCGCACATGTCTTTTCTGGTTCCCAAGCTCCAGCTTGTTTCTGGTTCCCAAGCTCCAGCTTGTTTCTGGTTCCCAAGCTCCAGCTTGGGAACCAAGGCCGAGAGAATTTGCAGCGTTTTTCCCTCAACGCCGCCACTTTCTCACCTTTGTCGGCCCGTTGCCGACGGCCTCGATGTGGTAAAGATATTGGCCGTCCGGCGACAGCGCCACGGCAATTGGCGCGATGAGGTTCTCTCTGTCGATGATATGCCCCAGCAGCCGCCCGGCGCGGTGAAAGATGGATATGATGCCAAAGCGACTCGAGCAGATGTAGATGTGGTCATTTTTGTCGACCGCCATTTTTCCCATGCCCATATCCGGCGATGTCAGGTCGCCGACGCGCCAGTATTGCGACCAGGCGCCCTCCACGGCGCCGTTCCAGGCCTGCACGACGTTTGCACTGCGGTCGGCGATGAACACCCTGGCGCCGTTGGACAGCACGGCAATGTCCGCGCCCGCGCCCTGGCCGCCAAAAGGACTGTTGTGCAATTCGATGCCGGTGGGGGAGAGCGCGTACCATTGCATCGTTTTGCGCTGCAAGACGTAAATATCGCCGGCGCCATCGGCGGCGATGGCGCCGATTTTAAAGCTCAGTTCGATGCCCGGCAGGGCGTCTCCGCTTTCGATGTCGAATCTGAAAATCATTGGCGGGTTGCTGTTGCAGGCGACCAGCATGGTGGCAAAAGGCCCACGTGCAAAGCCGATGACCTTGTCCATCCATATCTGTTCAAAGTAGCCGTTTATACCTTTTTTAAGCGGGGAAAAGGAGAGCGGATCGCCGGCGGAATTCATCACCACCACAGGCCCGCCTTTTTCCGTCGTCGCCCAGATATGGCCGATATCGTCCACCTCCACGTCGCCGGGCCGCCAGAGGATCGGCCCGATTTCGCCCTGGTAAACAAAAGCGGTATCCGGGCGCAGCACCGGAAGGCGAAACACTTCGCTCAGGCCGACGTTGCGGCGCGGGTTGTTGACGCTTTCGTAAAAATCATCGTACGCCGTAATCCGTCCGTAAAAAACGGCGCCCGGCTTTGGGCCTTGCAACTCGTCGTCGGTGATGAACCAGCGCTTTGTTTTCTTTATTCGATGCATGGTGATGGTCAACGAATCCCGCGGCGGCCATGTCGCACCATAAAGCAGAACGACGCCCTGGCCGCTCAGTCCGGTCTCGTCGTCATACACGCCGGAGGGGTCGGTTATACGAGCGGCGATTTGAAAATCGACGCCGGCCTGTAACGGCGACGGCACGCTTTGAACTTGTGAGATCACCGGCCCCTGGTTGTCTTTCAGATAGCTTTTCCAGGGCATGTCCGCGGGTTGCGCTTTTTCGCTCCACAGCGGTGCCAAAAGAGAGGCGATTTCCGGTTTAATGCTGTGTTCGTTGGTCAACTCCGAGTAGGAAAACACGCCCATCCCCGATGCGCCGAGCTCGCGGATGATGTCGAACTTGCCGTCGACGTCGTCATAGTCCAGGTTGATGCCCGGGTAGACATGGCGGTTGTGGCTGTTTTGCAGGAAATCGTTCAGGCGCCGTTTGAAAATTTTGGCGTCGTCTGTGTACAACATGGGGTAAATGGCGTCCACGCTGCCGCGCGCCAGCCAGCCGTGGCTGTCCTGGAAGTAAATCTTTTTGCCCAGATCATAGTTGGAGATCACGGCGGCGCTGACCACCAGTTTGGGGTTGTAAAACTTGATCGCCGCATACAACGAATCCAGAAAGGCGGAGATGCTGTTTTGCCGAAAGCGCATCCAGGTCCGCGGACGCTGTTGCGGCGTGGCCCCGAACTTTTGCCGGAACAGCCGAACCGACGCCGGATCGTAGGAATAAGACGCCGCCGGAAAACGAATGTAATCCAGGTGCAGACCGTCGATGTCGTAATTTTCGTAAATCTCCGCGCATATTTTGAGCAAATAGGGCGCGACCTCCGGGTGCGTGGGCGACAGCCATTGGTAGCCGTTTGTCAGTTGGCTGTGGCGTCCGTAAACGTCATACATGAACCACGACGGATGCTGATAAAAAAGCTGCGTCGTATCCGTCGGCGGTATGTCGCCGCTCCAGGCCGGATAGACGTTGACCCACGCGTGAAGCTGCAAGCCCGCTTCGTGCGCCAGGGTAATGGCCGAAAGCAGCGGGTCCCAGTCTTCGTCCGCGTCGCTCAACAGCCCGGATCGCGGCTCCAACTGCGAGGCGTAAAGCGACGTCCCGGCGCCCCGCACCTGAAACAGGATGACGTTAAAATTCAACCTGGAAGCATTGGCGACGATTTTTTTTATGTCACGTTCGGATGAATAATCCCACCGCGAAACCCATAACGCCCGCGTTTGTTCGAGAGAGAAAAGAGGCGAAGCGGCGAGCGATAGAAAGAACAGCGCATAAAAGACGAGTTTTCGGATATGTGGTGTCATGGCTCTCTGTTTTTGGTGAATATACGACGCCCTGAAATTAGTGCGTAAAAGAATGATTTTCAAGCATTTTTACAATTATTTTCAAGCGGCTGATCAGGTGGAGCTTTGTTTGACAGGATAAAATCAAGTGGGATCTTTGCGAATTTATTTTGCGGCTTGACAATTTGACATATCTAACGTAAATTAGTGGCACGTTTTTCGTGGGATCATGAGAATGAGGTTGCATCAAGGTCCGTCCTTCCTGCACTGAATTTGTCAGCAGAGCAATTTTTTTAACAGCGCGAGGCGCGAGTGGATACATTTAAACTGTCATCACATTATACAATGCAGGGCGACCAGCCGCAGGCGGTGGAAGAGTTGACCAAAGGCCTGCTGGCGGGTGAAAAATACCAAACGCTTTTGGGCGTCACCGGCAGCGGCAAAACCTTTACCATGGCCAATGTCATCGCCAACGTCAACAGGCCGACGCTGATCATATCACACAACAAAACGTTGGCGGCGCAGCTTTACGGCGAGATGCGCGGCTTTTTTCCGCATAACGCCGTGGAGTATTTTATCAGCTATTACGATTATTACCAGCCCGAAGCCTATATCCCGACCACGGATACTTTTATCGAAAAGGACACCGCCATCAATGACGAAATTGACCGCCTGCGGCTCAAAGCCGCCAGCTCTTTGCTGACGCGTCGCGACGTGATCATCGTCGCCTCGGTGTCGTGCATCTACGGTTTGGGGTCGCCGGAAGACTGGAAAAAGATGAACCTCTTTCTCGATCGCGGCCAGCACATAGATCGCAATAAAATCCTGCAGCGTCTGGTGGAGATACTGTACACGCGCAACGACGTCGCTTTTGAGCGCGGTACGTTTCGCGTTCGCGGCGACGTCATCGAGGTGATCCCGGCGTATGAGCGCGAGGCGATCCGCATCGAACTGTGGGGCGACGAAATTGAGCGCATCACCGTGGTTGACGTGGTCAGCGGAGAGATCGTCAACGAGCTCGAGCGCGTCGCCATTTACCCGGCGAAGCATTTTGTCACCCCGAACGAGCGTCTGGAAGCGGCCATCGAGGCGATTGAACAGGAACTGCAGGAACGCCTCGACTATTTCAAACGCCACAACAAGCTGCTGGAAGCGCAGCGCCTGGAGCAGCGAACCAATTATGACCTGGAGATGATCCGCGAGATCGGCTATTGCTCCGGCGTGGAAAACTATTCGCGGCACATGTCCGGCCGCAAGGCGGGAGAGCGCCCGGCGACGCTCATCGATTATTTCCCCAAGGATTTTCTGTTGATCATCGACGAGTCGCATGTGACCGTGCCGCAAATCGGCGGCATGTATCACGGCGACCGCTCGCGCAAGGAGACGCTGGTGGAGTTCGGCTTCCGCCTGCCCTCGGCGCTGGACAACCGGCCGCTCAATTTTCAGGAATTCGAGTCGTTGATCAACCAGGCGATATTCGTCTCGGCGACGCCGGCGGATTACGAGCTGGAGAAATGTCATGGCGTCGTCGTCGAACAGATCATTCGCCCCACCGGGTTGATGGACCCGGAAATTGAAGTGCGGCCGGTGAAAGGGCAGATTGACGACCTCATCAACGAAATTACCACGCGAACCGGGCGCAACGAGCGCATCCTGGTGACCACGCTGACCAAACGCATGGCCGAGGATTTGACCGACTATCTCGCCGGCGTCGGCGTTCGCGTGCGCTACCTGCATTCGGAGATCGACGCCCTCGATCGCGTCGGCATTCTTCGCGATCTGCGATTGGCCGAATTTGATGTATTGGTTGGCATCAACCTTCTGCGCGAGGGGCTTGATTTGCCGGAAGTGTCCCTGGTGGCCATTCTGGACGCCGACAAGGAGGGCTTTTTGCGTTCCGAGCGCTCGCTCATCCAGACGGCCGGCCGGGCGGCGCGAAACGTATCCGGCAAGGTGATTTTTTACGCGGACGTGGTGACGCAGTCGATGCAAAAGGCCATCGACGAAACCAACCGCCGGCGGAAAATCCAGGCCGCCTACAACAAGGAGCATGGCATTACGCCAAAGACGATCTACAAATCGGTGGAGGATGTGATGAGTTCCACGCGCGTGGCCGACGCCCGCCCGGCGCCCTATGGCAAGAAAAAGGACGAGGAGTCGGAAATTTTGAGCGCCTGGGAAAAAATGTCACGCGAGGAGAAAATGGAGCTGCTGGTGCAGTTTGAGCAGCAGATGCTGGAGGCGGCGTCAAACCTGGAATTTGAACGTGCGGCGGAAATTCGCGATCGCATTGATTT
This sequence comes from bacterium, assembly GCA_024278645.1. GTDB lineage: Bacteria > Zhuqueibacterota > Zhuqueibacteria > Residuimicrobiales > Krinioviventaceae > JAJRST01. The sequence goes on from JAJRST010000250.1 coordinate 6,127, forward strand.
CATTAAGGAAGAGGATTTGGCATTTGCGCGGAAGAAATGATAAGACCGGTCTGAACCACGAATTACACGAATGGGACCGTGAATAAGACCGCGAATTACGCGAATGGAAAGGCGACTTTGACCGCTAATTACGCAGATGACGCGAAAGGAAACAGTGACTGCCGGTAAATTTGCGAAATTAGCTTAATTAGCGGTTTTTTTTAATGATTTGATATTACAATCGATAAAATAAGGATGAAACTATGAAGGTACTTGTTGTCGGCGGCGGTGGACGCGAACATGCCATTGTCTGGAAAGTAAAGCAGAGTCCGTTGGTGAACAAGATTTATTGCGCCCCCGGCAATGCCGGCATCGCCGAGGATGCCGAATGCGTTGACATCGCGGCGTCGGACAGCAACAAGTTGCTGAAATTTGCCATCAAGGAAAAAATCGATCTGACCATCGTCGGGCCGGAAGCGCCGCTGGTGAACGGCCTTGTCGACCTCTTTGAGGAAAACGGCATGACCGCTTTTGGGCCGAGCCAACGCGCCGCCGAACTGGAAGGCAGCAAGGCTTTTTGTAAATATATCATGAACAGGTACGACATTCCCACCGCCGACTATCGCGTCTTTGACGACTATGAGACGGCCAGGTCGTTTCTGGGGCGCCACAACGGCCCCATCGTCGTCAAGGCGGACGGCCTTGCCGCCGGCAAGGGGGTGATTGTCTGTCAAAATCGCCGGCAATCGCTGTCGGCGCTGCATCAGATCATGAAGGATCGCGCCTTTGGCGAGGCCGGCGATAAAGTGCTGGTCGAGGAGATGCTCGTCGGCGACGAGGTCTCGGTTATGGCGTTGTCCGACGGCGAGCACTTTGTCACCCTGTCGCCGTCGCAGGATCACAAGCGCATCTTTGACAATGACCAGGGCCCGAACACCGGCGGCATGGGCGCCTATGCACCGACGCCGCACATTTCCGATGAAACCATGCAATACATTGAAAAGGCGATTATCGCGCCGACCATCAAGGGCATGGCCCTGGAAGATCGACCGTTTCGCGGCGTGCTTTACGCCGGCCTGATGATGACCAAGGAGGGCCCCAAAGTGCTGGAGTACAACGTCCGTTGCGGCGATCCGGAAACGCAGGTGATTCTGCCCATGGCCGAATCCGATCTCGTCGAGGCGATCATGGCGGCCCGCGACGGCGCCCTGGATAAAATGGCCTGGAAAAATCGCAGCGGCGCCGCCGTCTGCGTGGTGCTCGCCTCGGGCGGCTACCCCGGCCCCTATCAAAAAGGCAAGAAAATTCACGGTCTGGACCATCAATGGGATGACGGCGTGTTCGTCTTTCACGCCGGTACAAAAAGGCAGGGAAAGGATATCGTCACCGACGGCGGCCGCGTTCTCGGCGTCACCGCTTTGGATGCGTCCATTCCCCAAGCCATCGACAAAGTGTACAAGGCGATCAAGTGGATTGCTTTTGACGGAGCGTACTATCGCAAGGATATCGCAGTGCGCGCATTGAGATAACAGAAAGGAAGGGTGGAAATGAAGATTCTAGTGACAGGCGGGGCGGGATTCATCGGGTCTCATATCGCGGATGCATATATCGACGCCGGGCACGATGTGGTGATCATCGACAATCTGTCGACGGGCCGAAAAAAGAATGTCAACCCCGGGGCGACTTTTATTGAATGCGACATTCGCGACGAAAAGATCAAGGAAATCTTTGATCAGCATCAATTCGACCTGGTCAACCATCAGGCGGCGCAAATGGACGTGCGGCTTTCCGTCGAGGACCCGATTTATGATGCCCGGACCAACGTGATCGGCTTTTTGAATATCGTGCAGAACGCGGCGACGCACAAGGTGAGAAAAGTGATCTACGCCTCTTCGGGCGGCGTCGTCTATGGCGAGCAGGACTATTTCCCCGCCGACGAGGAGCATCCGCAGCGGCCTTACTGCCCTTACGGCGTCACCAAACTGATCGGCGAGAAATATCTCTTTTATTATGCGATGACTTTTGATCTGAAATATACCGCCTTTCGCTACGCCAACGTCTACGGCCCACGACAAAATCCGCATGGCGAGGCCGGGGTGATCGCCATCTTTCTGGAAAAGCTTTACAACAGGGAGGATGCCGTCATTAACGGCGACGGCCGGCAGACCCGGGATTACGTCTATATTTCCGACGTTGTCAGGGCGAATGTCGCCGCCTTGGAAAAGGCGGACAATGAGATCATCAATATCGGCACCGGCGTGGAGACCGATGTGGTCGAAATTTTTCAACAGCTCAACGAGCTGACCGGCGCCAATATGCCGGAAAAGCACGGCCCGGCCAAACCCGGCGAACAGCGGCGCAGCGTGCTGGATATTCGCAAGGCGAAAAGAGTGCTCGGCTGGACGCCGCAAGTTGATTTTCGCAGCGGCTTGCAAAAGACAATAGATTTTTTCAAAAGTTACGAGTTGTAAGACGCGAATTTATTTTTAAAAATGATTGCTTGTCGTTTAGCCGAATTCAATGGTTTGATTATCTTTAGAAAAAAGAGGACAATGTGGGCGACACCAGCAAACTTTTAATGGACCACTATGAAAGCGAGCACTGGCGAGAGGTGCAGCAAGATGTGGGCATCCTGGGCAACTCGGAAAAAATCCGGCAGCTCATCGAGACCATCGAGCAGGTGGCGCCGACGGACATCTCGGTGCTCATATCGGGCGAAAGCGGCACCGGCAAGGAGCTTATCGCCCGCGCCGTGCACAAGCGAAGTCGCCGTCGCGACCAGCCGCTGATCACCGTCAACTGCGGCGCCATACCGGATGGCATTCTCGAATCGGAACTGTTCGGCCATGAAAAAGGTTCGTTCACCGGCGCCGCCGGGCAGCGCAAAGGCTATTTCGAGCTGGCGCACAAGGGCAGCATTTTCCTCGATGAAATCGGCGAGCTGCCGCTGTCCATCCAGGTGAAATTGTTGCGCGTCCTCGAAGAACGCGAATTTATGCGCGTCGGCGGCACAACGCTGCAGTCCGTGGACATCCGCTTCATTGCGGCGACGAACCGAAACCTCGAAGAAGATGTACACAAAGGCCATTTCCGGCAGGACTTGTATTACCGCCTGAACGCCATCCACATCAAAGCGCCGAGTCTGCGCGAGCGACGCGAAGACATTGTCGTACTGGCGAAAAAGTTCGCCGCCGATTTTTGCCGCAACAATCTTATTGAATTTCAGGGCTTTACAGACGGCGCCTTTCATCTCATGGAGGAATACTCGTGGCCGGGCAATGTGCGCGAGCTGCGCAATCTTGTCGAAAAAGTGATTGTTCTGGAGCGTGGTCAGCGCATCGACGACAGGATTCTTTCAAAGTATATCAATACTTTTGACGACCACAGAAACTTGCCGGTTCCCCTGGACAAGCCCAAGGACGAACTGGAGCGGGAGTTGTTATTGCGTGTTTTACTTGAAATAAAAAGCGAAATTGCACAGTTACGAGAATTAGTGATGATGGGCGTGCCACAACGATACAGTCTCAAGCCGTGGGGAGGAGAGGCGCCAAATCAGTATGCACATGCACCGGATGGACAGGCCAACGCGGCGACGCCCGAATCCGTTTCGGAGATGGAAAAAGAAATGATAAAGGCAACTTTAATAAAAACAGGCGGAAACAAACGAAAAGCGGCAAAGGTGCTGGGCCTTAGCGAGCGAACGCTCTATCGCAAAATTAACAAATATGGCTTGAGGGACAATGAAAGTTAAAATTGTTTTTAATGTATTGATTTTATTCGGCATACTTTTTGTTCCTGCTTGCGCTTATTATTCGCTGAAAGGATCGCTGCCGCCGCATCTGAAAACCGTGGCTATTCCGCTATTCGACAACCGGACCGCGGAATTCGGCATCACCGAAACCCTGACGGATGCCGTGATTGACGAGTTTATACGCGACGGCTCCTTGAAAATCGCCGATCGCAGCGCCGCCGATGTGCTGTTGCTGGGAACAATTGTCAGCGTCAGCGACCGCGCCGGCGCCTACGATCAGCAGGAGGTGGTGCAGGACATTAAGGTCTATATCACGGTGCGCGTCGAATGCACGGATCAAGTCAAGCGTCATACCTTGTGGAAAGAACGCATCACACAGTTCGGCAGCTATGATCCGGCCGAAGGCCCCGAAGGTCGCAGCACCGCCTATGAACAGGCGTATGAAAAAATAAGCCAGGAAATTTTAAACAAAACCGTTTCAAATTGGTAGGAATCCTAGCGCCTTTGGTTCGGACTTTATTTGTGGACTTGCTTTTAGGACGCCAAAGTGGAGTTTGGCAGATAATACTTGATAAATAGGATTACAAGTTGTATGTTAACAACAATTAACAAAGACGATCAACCGTCGGGGAATTATTAAATATGCAAAGTTATGCAAGCGAGATTGATTGGCTGAAAAGCAAAGTAAGCGAGAATTCAGCCTCCATGCTTTATCCGCGTCTTGCTGACAGATATCTTCAGATTAACGAACACGAGCGTGCGATAGAATATGCCGAAAAAGGGGTGCTGCTGCATCCGCATTACGCAACAGCGCGCTTTATTATGGCTAAATGTTATTACAACAACAGTCAGTTTGACGAGGCCAACAAGCATCTCAAGGAAGCTCTTGCCGTCGACCCCGAACATCTGGGGGCGCTCAATTTGCAGTGCGAGCTTCTTAAACGACTGGGCGATCTGGAAAAGGTAAAAGAAAATTACAATCTCATGTTGGATATTGATCCGTTTAATGAAGATATCCATCAAAAATTATATGACTTGCAGTACGCCGAGCCAGCCGGGGAATCCACGGAAGCCATGCCGGAGTCTTCTTTTGAACCGGACGACTTTCTCGAATCCGGCGTCAGCGAAACCGCCGATTTTCTCAACCGGTTTGAGCAAGGTAAAGAGGATGTCGAAGAAACGCCGTTGCCCGATTTGGAGCATGATCTGGAGACGAGTCTTGACAAATCGCTCGACGATTCCATTGACGCGACTTTTCCCGATTTCCAGTCTGACGTGGAAACCGCTCCAATGGAGCCGGAAGCAAATCCCTTTGAGGATTTTAACCAACCGGCCGACGAGGGCGATACGGAATACGAAACCGAAACCCGCGATGAAACGACGACTGCGTCGCCGGATGAAATAACGGCCGAGACGGATACGGAAGAAGCGAAAATCCGCGACGAGGTTCTTGACGAATCGATTGACGACGACTTTGAGATCGATCGCAGCAAATACAAGGAAGAGGAAAACCGCTTTACAGAGCTTTTGGATAATATTTTTAGTTCGAGCATCGATGAGGAAGAGCAGGCGGAGAGCGAGATGCGCAACGCCATCGAACGCATCGCCAATGAAGACACTGTAGACACGAGCATCGGCCCACGGGCTTTTGACGCGCGACCGGATGAAAAGAGCGGCAACCGCTTTGAGCCCTTGATGCCTTCCGAGGAAACTCCGACTCATGAAGAGCAAATCATCGAGTCGGGCCGGGATGAACAGGACGAGTTTTACAACTTTGATGTTGAGGAACCCGCCGAGGAAGAAAACAGCATCCCCGAAGAATTTGTCACGCGTGAGGATGAAATCGACCAAGGAGAAGCCGCCGGCGTGGACAAAGATGAAGGCGTGCTGCCGAATATTGCCGAGGAGCCGGCATCCGATGAGCCGAAATCCGACTTTGGCGATTTTCTGTCAACTCTGGATATCAAAGAGGATGATGGTTTAAAGGAAGAATCCATGACGTTCGACGACGACCTGCCCTCCTTTGACCTTGACCTGGATGATGAGCTTCCCGGCGCCGATGTTTTTAAGACCGATCACGCCGACGACGACTGGATGGGACCGCAATCCATGGATGAAAAGGATGAGTCTCGGAAAGGCGGCGCCGCACAGTCGGCAAATATGGCCGCCGGTAAAAGCGAGGTCGAACAACCGGCAAAACCCCCGCGCCAGGAAACTGACGATGCTGCGGAGGGACGAGGCAAGGGCAAATTTTACACGCCCACTCTTGGCGAAATTTACGCCGCCCAGGGCCAGTACTCAAAAGCCATCGCCGTGTTCGAGACGCTGATCAAGAGCAACCCCGAAAATGAATTGTACCGGCAAAAATTGGACTATCTGCGAAAAAAACTACAAGAGCAGCAACAACGGAGTGAATGACGTTCGCTTCCGGGTTTTCGAATTCAAATTGTCATGATCACATGGCCGTTGGCGGCAACGCGGACGGCCATATTTTTTAACCGTCCGGGCTTATGGGAAATTCGCAAATCGATCTGTCAATTGTTGTCGTCGCCTATAACAACGCCGCGGTGATTCGCCGCTGCTTGACGACGCTGTCCGCCGCGGTCGCCTCTTATTCGTCGGAGCTTTATATTATCGACAATAACAGCGACGACGGCACGGCGCACATTCTGCGGGATGCGAATACCTGGAAACATTTGTCGTTCAATCATGTTGAAAGAATATATAATTTGTCGAATGTCGGCTACACCCGCGGCGTGAACCAGGGTTTGCGCCGTTGCCGCGGACGATTTGTGCTCATGCTCAACCCCGATATCATCTTCACCGACAACCCTTTTCCGGCATTGTTTCGGCGCCTGGGGGAAGAGAACGTCGCCGTCGTTTCGCCGCAATTCCGGTTTCCCAATGGCGACGTGCAGCCGTCGTGCCGGCGCTTCCCGACGAAACGGGATGTCCTGTTCGAGTTCCTGGGGTTGAGCAAAATCTTTGCCGCCAGCGCTCTTTTTAACCGATGGCGCATGCCCGACTTTGATCATCGCCATTCGCGCGATGTGCCGCAGCCCCAGGGCGCCTTTTTGCTGACCCGGGAATCGGTGCTGCAAGCCGTGGGCGTGCTGGACGAAAAGCTGCCCATGTTTTTCAGCGATGTGGATTGGTGCCGCCGCGTCATCGACGGCGGCGGGCGCATTCGCTTTTGCGCCGAGGCGTTTGTCGTGCATTTGCAGGGCGCCAGCGTGCGCCAGAAACGCGCCGAGATGATCGTCTCTTCGCACCGGTCGTTCGTCGCTTATTTTTGCAAGTATGACGAGTCTTTTTTTGACAAAATCCTGACAATGATGATTCACTTCTTGTTGCTGACGGCCACGCCGCTGCGCCTTTTGGCGACAAAGTTGCCTTAACCGATGAATACCGTCATGAATAAAATTCGATCCCTATGGACCGTGTTGTTGATGCTTTTCTTGCTTACGCCCTCGAACGCCAAAACGCTGCTGGTGAAGCTGCAAGGGACGCCTGCCTTGGCCAAGTCGGCCGGGCGGCTGTCGCAGACGGGCGTCGCTGCTGTCGATGTCCTGTTGCAGGCATGGCAGGTTCCGCAGGTGCGGACATTGTTTCCCGCCGCTGTTTTGAAAGAAAATATCGAATCCCTGACCTCATGGGTCGCCGTCGACCTTCCCGATGATCTGGATGCCGCGCAGGCGCTGGCGGCGTTGCGGCGGACGAGCGGCGTGCTCGTCGCGCAGGAAAACCGCGCCTTTCGGCTGCAATACGTCCCCAACGATCCTCGCTACCGGGA
>JAJRST010000251.1 GCA_024278645.1 bacterium
AGCACCCAGGTCACCAGCGCCCTGCCCAAAGAATCGGTGTGCGACGGCTGCGGTTCGAGGACGGAACCGCCGCCGGTGATGACGCTGAAATAGACGGGGAGATTGTCGATGGGATGTCCGAACGCATCCTGTACCTCGACGCCGACCGGGTTGTCCAGCGGCTTGCCCTTTTCCTGAGCCTGGCCATCGTTGATGCTCAGGGCAATCGCCGGCGGGCCGGGCACAAATTCGACGTCCGTGGAAATGACCGGCTGGTTGTTGACCAGCGCCCAAATAGTCACCGTGCCAACGTTGATTGAAGCCACGGAACCGCTGACAGCCCCGTTCTCATCCGTGGGCTGCGTCGGCTGCGACAGCAGCACTTCAAGATTCGACATTTGCAGCGTGACCATGGCGCCGACCACCGGATTTTTAAACTCATCCAGCAGGGTGATGTTTATGGTGGACGTGCTCTGGCCGTCGGCCACCAGGCCGCTTTCCGCTTCGATGGTGCTGGTCGTCGCATCCGCCGGACCGGTTTCCGCCATCAAATCATATTCGACAAATGCCGGTATCAGCGGATTGACGCCGTCATCCGACGATGCGCGAATGACCGAGGCGCCCGGTCTCGTACCCAGTTTCACGCTGACCGAGGCGATGCCGTAGGCGTTTGAATTCACCGTGTGGTTTGTATACTTTCCCTCAATGAGCGCCAGACCGGAATAGGTTTCAAAGGTCACCGGATGCCCCCTCACCGGGTTGTCATTCTCATCCAGCACCAACACCTGCAACGAGTCGCCAAGCACGCGCCCCACCGTTCCGGTGATAACGTCGTTGCTGTTCACTTTTTGAATTTTCTTTGCCAGGCTTCGCCGCCCCGAAGCGTAAAATTGCATGGGCGAGCCTTTTAAATTCTTGTTGTCAAATTTTGCAATGGCTTCGAACACGTAATTATTGGTTCCAAAGTTGGAACCGAGCGTCGCCGTGGCCTGGGCCATGCCATCGTTATCCGTGCGCACTTTGATGCTAGACGATCCCAAAAATGAGGCGCCCTGGGAGAATGTGATAAATTCCACTTCGATATTGGGCACGCCGACGCCATTGCTGTCCTGCACTTTTACGACAAAAGGCTCCGGCAGCTCCCGGTCGACAGGGCCGATTTGATAATTGCCGCTGATTTCGACGAGGCTTTCCGGATCGCCCGGTCCAAGATAGGCGGAAAAGAGCTGCGGGCTGTCGATCAACGGAACGCCGTTATAGTCGCTGAGCGCCTCCACTGTCTGTTCATAGTCCGTGGCGCCCATGGTGAGGAGCACCTGCGCCTGACCGAAAGCGTTGGTGTACACCGTTCGCTGCGTTTGACCATCGAGATTACCGCCGCCAGTGAGCACTCGGAAAGTGACCGGATGATTGGCGACGGCGTTATAAAAAGAATCGGTGACCGTTACGACAAAATATTGCGGCAGCGGTTGCCCGGCCTCGCCTTTTTGCTTGTCGCCGCTGTACTTTGCGAGACGCGCCGGCGGGCCTTCGACGCCCGTGGCGGTAAAAACAATGGGCGGTTCATCAAGATCCTGGGCGGTGGCCATAACCTTATTCTGACCGACGCTTTCCCCGAGCCGCCATTGTACGGAGGCGACGCCCTGCGCATCCGTGACGACGATCTTGGTCTGCGAGCCATCCACCTGGCCACCGCCCTCGGTGACGCTATATTGAACAGAATGATTCTTCACCTGATGGTCTCCGGCGTCGAGAACGCGAACCTGCAACGGTTGCGGCAGAGTGCGCCCGGCCGGACCGGACTGGTTATTGCCGGCGACATATTCAATCTTTGCCGGCGGGCCTGCCGTGGCCGATGCTTTAAACTCTACCGGCGAACCGCTGGCATTGTCCGCATAAGCTTTAAAAACATAAATGGTGTCGCCGACGGTGTTGCCCAGAGTGGCTGTGGCCCGGGCGTATCCCTGGCTGTCGGTGCTGATCACGATGGAATCCTTGCCGGAGAATGTGCCGCCGAACGATGTGGCCATAAATTTGACAGGTTCGCTGACAAGGGGCAGGTCGTCGGCATTCAGGAGGCGCACAACAAAAGGTTCCGGCAGCGTCGCGTTTACGGACGCTGTCTGACGATCGCCGGAGACATAGCTTAATTTGGCAAGCGGCTGTTGCGCCGTCGCCGTAAAAGTGAGCGGACTGTTTGCCAGCGGAGAGCCCTGCGCATCGTTGGCGCGCGCATAGACGCTCTGCTGTCCAAGCGGCGATCCCAGTTGCCAGCGGATTCGAGCATAGCCGCCGGCGTCGGTGTTCACGACGACCTGCGTCGCCGGCGCCACGCCGTCTTTAAGCAGCCCACCGCCGGAGGCGATAGTAAACTCCACCTCGTGCGAGGCGACGGCGTTGCCGTTTTCATCGACAACACGGGTCACCAGGTCATCGGTCAAATCCGTATTAATAAAGCCGAGCTGACCGTCGCCGGAAATCTTTTTCAATTCAAAGGCAGGCCCTGCTTCGGCGATGACGCTGTAATTGTCGGGCGAACCGGCGAGCTGTGCGCCGTCCCATTGCGCGGAAACGCGAACCTCATTGAGGCCATCGACGCCGGCGACCGGGCCCAGCAGCCATTGCACCACGGCGCGGCCATCCTGATCGGTGTTCACAGACGTCGACGTGACGTTGGCGTTCGGATCAAGCGAGCCGTTTCCCTGAACAATCTCAAACTGTACGGCATGGTTGGCAACGGGATCGCCGTCGGCGGTGAGCAGCTTGTAGGCGATCTCGTAAACGTGACCGGCCACTGCAGGCTGCATCTCGTCAAAGTCCCGTTGCATGGTGGTCGGTACAAGCTGCACGGGACTGACAACCAGGGTCTGGTTTGTCGGCACATTGGCGTACACCCTGTCGGAGCCGTCCGGCAGGACGATCTTCACATCGACAAAAGATTCATTGTTGACGCCAAAGTGCTGCACCAGCGAGCTCTGGCTGTTAAAGGCGTTCGTGGACAGCACTTCCCGGTAACCGAGCAGCGCATTCGAATTGTCCACCTGACCGGCGCTGTAGACATAAATCTTGTCGCCGATTCCCGTCACATTATTTTCTTCGTCGATTAGTTTAACTTTGAGGTAATTGTTCCCATTGTTGATATCATTGCGAAAGAGATAATTTCTGCTGTAGGGTTTTTCCTCGCGAGTGTTGTCGTCGATGGCAAAATCGCCGCGCGAGACCGCGTAAATATCCAGCCTGCCGTCATCGTTGATGTCCAGCGTGGCGGCGCCGCGGCCGTCGGCAAAGTTCGCCTCCACGCCGGTGTTCGGCTGCTCGATAAAGGAGCCGGCGCCGTTGTTGAGGTACAGCTTGCCGGTGGAGTTTTTATCAATGGCGAACAGATCGACAAAGCCGTCGTTGTCCCAGTCGCCGGGCAGCACGGCAAAAGTATTGATTTGTATGGTATTGATGGTGGAAATATTGGTAAATGCAAAACCGCCGTCATTGCGAAAAATCTCCACTCGGGCGATATTGGAAGAAAAGGCCCCCACCAGAATATCCAGATCGGCGTCGTTGTCAATATCCGCCAGGGAAGCCGCGTTTGCCGCTTCCGGCACGGCAAGCTGAGCGCCGGCCACAAACCGCCCCGTTCCGTCATTGCGCAGAACGTCAAGACCGGTTTTATGGACGAGGACAAGGTCCTGAAAGCCGTCCTTGTCCAGGTCGCCGCTAACCACGCCCTGGTAGTTTCTGGAGACGGAACGAAAGTTTTCAAGCCCTCGTGTTTGCACGCTGAAATGAGCCGTTCCATCGTTCACATAGACTTGATGTTGATCCGCGGAATTGACCACAACAATGTCGAGATCGCCGTCGTTTTCAATATCGAGCATTGTGGCGCTTTTCGAGTCCGACGCCGTGTTGCCGCTGATATTGCCGGAACGATCGACAAAATTGCCGCTGCCGTCATTCAGATAAAGATGATTGGGCTCGTTGGCAAAACTTCCGTCCTTGTGAAAATTAACTACAAACAGGTCCTTGTCGCCGTCGTTGTCAAAATCGCCGGCGAGCGACTGGTAGGAATACGCCGGATCACCGACGCCGCGCAGAACGCCTTCTTCGTTAAATACAGCGTTGTTTTGCATATACAGTAAATTTGCAAGATCATAACCCGAGTTGTAAAACAGCGACAAGTAGATATCTTCTTCACCATTATTATCAAGATCGGAAATGACCACCCCCTGGCCGCCCACTTTTTTGTGGGCCATTTCGGCATAGGCGTGGGCGGTATTGGTAAACGGGTAATTGGTGTCCGGCACGTAAATTTTTAAATCCTTGTAATAAACGCCGGTCATCGTCGTGCGATACTCGTCATCCCGTCCCAGGTAAATGTAGCCAAAGCTTTCCACCTGGCCTTCAAAGGTATGTTCGGCTAAAATTTCTCCATCCATGGTAATCTTGATGGTTTTGCGATTCCAGATAATTTTAAAGACATATTCCTTGGAAGGGTTCCAGGTCCGCGAGTAGATGGGGGTGTCGCGACGGCGCGTGTTTTCATTGGCGCCGTAAAATGCAGCGGAAAAGAATTTGAAATCAAGACCGTTGGCGTTGTAATGGTCATCGGACTTTAAAAAAGCATACGAGCCAGGAGAAGGGTCCACATCGCTGAAATTGCCGTCGCCACGGGAGTGGAGGGCAATGGGCACCCATTCATTGGTTACATTCGGCATCAAGCCGGAGAGCGTGACCTCGAGGGTGCCCTCAAAGGGTAAAAAGTTGGCCAGTTCAATACGAACCTGGTCATCCAGGCCCATCCTTGGCGTCCAGCCGCGTGAGGTAAACTCGCCTCCGATGACGTTCACCTCGCCGATGGCATTGGGTTCATTATTCGTTAAAGGCAAATAATATAACAATTTGTCATGTTGCGCGAAAACCCGCGGCGCAACAGTGAGAATAAGAATGAATATAATAAATCCCGCTGATTTTTTCCCGAACATCAAGTACTCCTCTGTTTATTGCAATGCGTCAAGTGATCCCAAATGCGCAAATCATGTCGGCGCAAATACTATTATCGAAACCGCCATTTTGCAAATACCAGGCCTTTTCAAATATTTTAGTTTGTCCGAGGCGACCCTGTCCGGCAATTCGCCGGAAAACCTCCATTTTTATTATTATTTTTTATCAACTTAGACATTGATGTTCAAGCACGGCAATTTTTCTTTTGAAAAAAAACCCGCCCGAAGCGATAATGCTGCAAGTCGCTTCCCGATAAAACAGAAGTGTCGCAACATTTTACAGGTTGTTTCACAATGGTAAGGGCGCCGCAAGCGCAATTTTATTTTTAACATTGATAAAATTGTTGAATTATTGTATAATAAATATGCGCAATCGGGGGCCAATTATCCGATCCAAATAAAAAAAGGAGCACACGATGGTAAAACTATCACGACGTCAATTTGTAAAGGTGGGCGGTGCAACAGCGGCCCTGGCATCATTGGGCGTACTGAACCGTTGTGCATCAAAGCAAGAGTCGACAAGCTCCATTCCCGTCGGCGTACAACTTTATTCCGTGCGCAGCGAGATGCAAAAGGATGTGCCCAAGACATTGGAAGCCATGGCCGGCATTGGCTTTCAGGGCGTCGAGTTTGCCGGTTTTTTCGACTATGCCGCCCAGGATTTAAAGCGCCTGCTGGATGCCAATGGGCTGCAATGCTGCGGCTCGCACACGCCGATCACCGATTTGGCCGAGGATAAAATTGATGCGACCCTGGAATTCAACAAAACCCTTGGCAACCCCTATATCATTGTGCCGTGGATCGCTGAAAAAGATCGCCAAACAGTCGACGACTGGAAAAAGCTGGCGGACCAATTCAACGCCTGGGCCGAAAAGCTCAAGGGCGAGGGGATGCGCATCGGCTACCACAACCACAATTTTGAATTCACCCCCATCGACGGCCAACAGCCCTGGGACATATTTGCCCGGAACACCGTCAGCGACGTCATCCTGCAACTGGACACCAGCAATGCCGCTGATGGCGGCGTCGACCCGCTGGAGACGCTGAAAAAATATCCCGGGCGCACGACGACCATCCACATGAAGGAATACTCGGCCGACAACCCGAACGCCATTCTCGGCGAAGGCGACATTCCCTGGAAAGAAGTACTGGCCTTTTGCGAAAGCGAGGGCGGCACGGAATGGTACATCATCGAGGAAGAAAAGGACGTCTATCCGCCCATCGAGGCGGTGGCCAAATGTTACAAAAACCTTCAGGCTTTACGCTCCTGATCGACTATCCGCGTACACAAATCCGGCCGGCCTGGAATCGCCTTTTCAGGCCGGTTCCTTTTATTCAGATTGACATCATGACGACAAAAACAAAACTCGTTTAGGACCTCTCTTGCCATGAACCGTATAGCGCTTTTTATTTTCACTGTATTGCCCTTTTATCTTTTTTCGCAGAATTTGACCATTAAGGAAATTATCCATGCCGACGACTTGCACAGCCGCCCGCTCTCCCAGGTACGCTGGCTGCCACGCGGAGACGCGTTTACCTTTATAAAGAAAACAGAATCCGGCAGGACGTTGTGGCTTTGCGATGCGACGACCGGCGATACGAAACTGTTTATTGACGCCGGGCAGTTACAGATCGACGCC
>JAJRST010000252.1 GCA_024278645.1 bacterium
ACGCTTTTTGTACGACACCGGTCTGCGCGTGCCGATGATCATTCGCTTTCCAAAGAAATACCGGCATCTGGCGCCGGGCAAGCCGGGGACGCGCACGGATCAAATCGTCACCTTTATCGATCACCCGGCCACGGCGCTCAGCCTCGCCGGCGTGCCCATTCCCGAGTACATGCAGGGCTCGGCCTACCTCGGCCGGCAAAAAGGCAAGCCGCGGCGCTATGCGCAATCCTTCCGCGGCCGCATGGACGAGCGCTACGATTTCAGCCGCACGATTCGCGACAAGAAATTCCGCTATGTGCGCCATTTCAATCCGCATCGTATTTACGGTCAGTACATCGAATACTTGTGGCGCGCGCCGCTGACCCGCTCCTGGGAGGCGGAATATAAAGCCGGCCGCTGCAACGAGGTGCAGAGCCGCTTCTGGCGCCCCAAGCCGGCGGAGGAGTTGTACGACAGCGTCAACGATCCCTGGGAGGTGGACAATCTTGCGGATAACCCGGAATACAAAGAGACGCTGGAACGCATGCGCGGCGACCTGCGGCAGTGGATGCTGGACATCCGCGACTCGGGTTTTTTGCCCGAGGGTCGTTTTGTGGAGATTTCGAAAGACGGCACAATTTACGAGTACGTGCACTCGGATCAATACGATCTTGAACGCATCATGGACGTCGCTTACAAAGCCACGGATCGCGACGCAACGCACCTGCCCGAACTGCAACAGGCGATGAGCGACGCCGACCCGACCATTCGCTTTTGGGGCGCCACGGGATGCCTGATTCTCGGCGATGCAGCCGGACCCGCCGCCGACGATCTGCTTGTCCTCCTGGACGATAAAGACGGCGACGTCAAGGCCGTGGCCGCTGAAGCAGTGGTGAAACTCGGTTTCAAAAAGGTGGGCGTAAAAGCGCTCATCGAATTGCTGAAACATGACAACAGCAAAGTGGTTCTGCGCGCCACGAACGCCCTGGATCAGATCGGCGACGCCGCCAAACCGGCGCTGCCCTATCTGCAAAACAAGGCGCTGCTGGAGCACGACGACGACTATGTTCGCCGAGCAACGGCCTATTTGGTGCAAAAATTGAGCTGATAAATTAAATTCCCCGGCGGGACGAGAAGCCTGTCGCAATCGTCGAAAAACAACGGATATTCCCCCAATGGCGGTCTCCAGGCGTTTTATTTTTCTTGAATTTAAAGCGTTTACGACACCCGGTGTCCTTCGGACAACCGGGGTCGTTCACTTTTTCGACAACCTCGACAGTGTTGCTCTTTGGGTTGGGCATTTTAAATCCCCGGCAGGCGATCCGATCTCCGAGGAGTATTTCTCGTTGGATTGCCTTGATGGGATAATATTATGAATTATGCGGCGGGGAAAGCTACTCCTTCACCGCCCAAAACAAACCATAGTCGATCATCCCTGCATTTAGCGCGCGATAAGAGTGCAGCGAATGCTCGCGCACATTGTCCAGATCGGCGTTTAACTTTTCCCTGATAAAGCGTTTATAAGAGGCGTACAACGACGAGTATTTGCACAACGCCAGGAACCATTGACAATAACGTTTATAGATGGAGAGATTGTATTTTGTTGCGATCTCGACTTGTACCACTTTTAACCCGGCTTTTTGCATGGCGTGCAGATAGCTCTCCCGGCTCTCCAGGTAGGGCACATCCCACACCTTGAGAAAATTGTCATAAATTTCCTTGTTGGCGTCAGAAGCCTTGGCGACAGGCTCAACGACGAGCAGTTCGGACATGGCCAAGCAGCCGCCGGGTTTCAGGACGCGGTTGATTTCGGACAGGAATTGAGGCTTGTCTTTAAAATGAGCCGGCGATTCGATGGACCACGCCAGCGACACGGCCTCGTCGGCTATGGGCAGGTTGTGGGCATCGCCCATCTGAAAATCAACATCCGACCAGACGCCCTGTTTGCGCGCATTCGCGGCGGCGCGACGGACATTATATTCGGTAAAATCCACTCCCGTCACTTTTACCCCATACTCTTGAAACGCACGAATCGCCGCGCCGCCGCGTCCCGAAGCGACGTCCAGCAGCCGACGATCATGGCGGTGCGGAGAATTCCAATGCAGGGCGAGCAAAGCGTCGGCCAGGCGATCGATCAACCGCAAATGGTTGCTTGTGCTGCTGTGCCGCTGCCACCAACGCGTATACCCCACATTGAGATAGGTTTCCATATCGCTCCATTGATTGATATAGAGATAGAGGTCCGAATGAGAATTTCGATAGCTGTACTGATCATGGACGGCGCCTTGCGACCAGGCGGCGTTTTTCACTTTGCGAATATCGAGGATGTCTGGCGCCATCGTCATCCATTCTCCGCCAGCTTCCATGCGCCCTTGAGGTCCGCCGGTATTTGAAAAGGCGGGCGATGCGGGCCACGCGGCATATTGTTTAATTCCTTGACCATGATACGAAACTTCCAGTTCGCCAGCGAGTGCATCGTCGTCATTCTGCTGAACAATCCCATGAACCACATTTGCAGCTTGAAGGGAAGCAGTAAAAAATGCTGTAATCCGTTTAAACGTATGCCCAGCAGTTCGGCGTTTTCCTTTCCGACGAGATCTTGCGTCAAAAGACGAGGAATGAGCTTTACCGGCAGCAACTTGCCAAGCGGCGCCTGTTTGCGAATCATGCCCGCCACGAAATTCATCAACGCGGTGGTCAGCGCCACGCCCTCTTTTTTCTCAAACTCGGTGGTGCTTCTGGTCCGACTCATAACGGCGTTGTACAACAGCTCGGCCTCCTGCATGTTGGCGACGTTGCGCAAAAAGATCGGATCGACCCCCATGTGAAAGCCGATGACATTCCAGGCGTGGATAAAATCATTCGCCTCCCGTTCGCTGATGCCGATGCCGAATTGACGCAGGCCGCGAATGATGACATAAGAAAAAGTTTGCAGCGTGGC
>JAJRST010000253.1 GCA_024278645.1 bacterium
CCCTTGCGGTTCGGATACAAATCCTCAGTAATCAGCCCCTGTTTGTAGGCGCTTTTAATGAGGTGCATAAAATCATCCAGGCGCACATAATCAATGTCGTACTCGCCCAAAGCCGAAACGATTTTGCGCATACGCTCCACCGGGATTGAAACATTGACCAGCAGTGCAATGAACAGCGGTCGGTTCGGATTGGCGTCGATGAAATTCCTGACCGTGGCCACATCGTCCTTGTCCGGCAGATGCAGCCCCTCGCCGCAAAAGACAAAAGGCTTGTCGCCAAAATTATAATTGTCTTCAAACGCCGATTCGCCCATGCCGCGCACATAGCCGATGCAGTTGTCCAGCTCCTTGAACAGGATGGGATTGAACCAGGGGACGTCCACCTCCTGCCAGTTGGTATAATCGTTCCAGTTGGTGATGTAGGGAATGTCCAGGCCGCAGCGCTGCATGTAATGCTTGCTGTAGCGCAAAAAGTCGCGCGGTTCCGGATGCAGGTGCGTGTAGGTGTAACCGGCGCCGGAGGGGCCGCAAAACATGTAATCGTTGGGCTGCTGAATGTCGATGTAATGCTTGTACACCTGTGGCGCAATATCGGCGAGCAGCGGCAAAAAGCCCCAGGAGATGGGGAATTCGCGTTTCTTGTCCGCTCCCCAATTGCCCTGCTGCAGGCTCTGCATTACCCACAGGGAGTCGCCGTCGGTCATCAAAAAGGCGATGTAAATTTTGTTCTTTTCCGCGGTGAGGTTCTTGCGCGGACCAGGTTGTTGTTTGGGGATGCTCCTGTCTCTCGGTTTGACGCCGCCGTGTACGGTCAGGTTGGGCAGGCCGTTGCAGAGGGTGTACAATCCCTTGCGCGAGGCGCGTTCCACGGCCCAGTGCTCATGATCGCGCGAATCGTGCCAGCCCCAGACGCCGCCGGGAGTCTGCATCTGCGTATAAATCTTGTCCATGAGGCGATACTCGGCGCGCTGGCGCAGCGCCGCCGACAGGTCCATGACAAACGCCTTGTTGGCGACGTAAAAGTCGCGCTCGACGAACGAGCCGCCGCTGGGCGGAAAGGGGAAATCGACGCAGCAATTGGCGATGAGATGCTTCGAGCAACGGGGGAAAAGATGCTCGAACGCCCATTCGTAGGCGGGCACGCGTCCCGGCCAGCGGCCGCGCAGGTCTTCTTTTACAGGCACGCCGATCTCCTCGACGAGCGGCAGCATCTCCGGCGTAATCGCCATCCGGTTCTCCAGCGCGCCCCAGGTCTGCGCCACATTCAGGCTATGCAACATGTCGGGATCGATGATGATGGCGCCGTCCACCTCGCCGGCGAACTGACGGATGATCGATTCAAAATCGGCGGCGTTCTCCATGGCGACCTCGTGGCCCTTGGATTTGTAGATGGACAACCAATCGACGCTGCCGGGCCAGTGGTTCAGGTAGATTCTCGGCTCAATGCGATTAATCAGCCCCTGAAAAATGGCGAGCACGGAACGCAAAAGCCAGATTCCCCTGGCGTCCGCGTCTGGAAAGGATTCCTTTATGCGGGAAGTATCATAGTAGACGAGTTTTTGCGGCGTCTTGAACTTGGGAAAAATATCATATTCCGGCAGCGTCGTCAAAAAATCCTGCGGCGCTTTCCGGCTGCACGCAGAGAAGGACAACGGCAGCATCGACAATCCGCCCACAGCGGCGGATGTTCTGATGAAATCGCGGCGATTGACACTTTTGTTCATAAAAGCCTCCCTTCCATCCTGTTTTTACATGGATTGGAATAAATGGATTTAACGGCGGCGGTAAAGGTGGTTTGTCGTCTAGGCGTTAGATAAAAGATAAAAGATTTTGCGTCAAAGTCAATTTGACTTTTGGGGCAACTGGCAGCCGGAGCTTGGGCGTAAGGTGATAATTCATGGCAAACTATTTTGGGCAAAACCATTACTCTTTCCCCTCGTGGCCAAGCTCCGGCTTGGTCATGTAAGAAGTACAATAGCGCCATTCTTCCCTTGCTTCAATCATTAAAAAAGCATATTTTAGTCACTGGTAAAAACGATAAGATACGAGCCATCCCGGCATTTTTTCACCCGCGAGTAACGTTAGAGCCATACAGAAAGACAAAGGACCATTCATGAACCTGGAACGCGGCAGCGGCGTCTTGCTGCACATCACTTCCCTTCCATCCGCATTCGGCATCGGCGACCTGGGACCGGAAGCCTACAAGTTTGCGAATCAATTGGCGGCGGCGCAGCAAAAATATTGGCAGATTCTGCCGCTCAACCCCACGGACGCCGTGTTTCAGCACTCGCCCTATTCCAGCATCAGCGCATTCGCCCTCAACCCGCTGCTGGTCAGTCCCGAGCTTTTACAACAAGACGGCTTGTTGACCGCGCAGGAAAGCCTTGCGCCCTCGTCTTCCACGGCGGACAAGGTCGACTATGATGCCATGCACTCCGTCAAAGCAGTATTGTGGCAAAAGGCTTTTCAGCGCTGGCAAAAAAGACCGGCATCCGATTATAAAGATTTTTGTCGAAAACAGGCAAACTGGCTGGAGGATTATGCGCTCTTTATGGCGCTGAAAGCGCAGCACGACGAGAAAAGCTGGGTCGACTGGCCGCAGGAGCTGCGCGACCGCGACGCACAGGCATTGCAGCAAAAAGGCGACGAACTCGCAAAGACCATCGAATATATCAAATTTCAACAATACATTCTGCAAAAGCAGTGGACGGCGCTAAAAAGCCACTGCAACGCCAGGGGCGTGCACATCATCGGCGACCTGCCCATTTATATCGAACACGGCAGCGTCGACGTCTGGCGGCAGCCCGGGTTGTTCAAGCTGGATGAAAACAAACGCCCCCTCTTTGTCGCCGGGGTGCCGCCGGACTATTTCAGCGAGACCGGCCAACGCTGGGGCAACCCCATTTACGACTGGCAGAAAATGCAGGCGCAAAATTTCGACTGGTGGGCGGCGCGCCTGGGTCGAAATTTAGACCTGTTTGACATTGTACGCATCGACCATTTTCGCGGCCTGGTCGCTTTTTGGCAGGTGCCGGCGTCGGAAAAAACGGCGGTCAAAGGCGAATGGATCAAGGCGCCGGTCTACGACCTCTTTGAACGTTTGCAAGAGGCGAATCCGCGATGCAACATTATCGCCGAGGACCTCGGTCTGATGACCGATGAGGTGATCGAGGCCATGCAGCGGTTGCAGCTCCCCGGCATGAAGGTGTTGCAATTTGCTTTCAATGACGACCTGGAAAAGAATCCCTTTTTGCCGCACAACTATCCGGAAAACTGCGTCGTCTACACCGGCACGCACGATAACAACACCAC
>JAJRST010000254.1 GCA_024278645.1 bacterium
GCCAATGACGCGGTAAAGGTGATTGTGATAATTATATCCGCCCTTTAGCCAATATTCACGCACCAGCCAGTTTCCATCATCCATGGATGTGATCTGACTGCCATCCCTGGCCCAGGTAATGCACCAATTGTCGCCCTTGATTCCGAAACGTTTTAGCGTATCATGATCAAAGTCGACCCCGGAAGGGAGGTCGGGCCTGTTCGTGCAGCCCGTGATAACAATTGCAACCAGAGAAAGTCTAATCAGTATTTTAATCATCCGAAAATTCCTCTTGTTGGGGTTTATATTTCCTGGCGTCGGCCAAACAAGGATGAGAAAAAAACATTCCGGCGGACAATTGTCCGCCGAATGATGCGAACTATTGCATAAAGAGCATTTTATCGGTTTTCACCTGCTCTTCAAATTGAATCCGATAAAGATACATGCCGGAGGACACACGGTCGCCTGTTTGATCCCTGGCATCCCAGGCGATCGTATACGGGCCGGCCGTCAGTTTTTTATCCAACAATGTTGTTATTTTCTCTCCCAGGACATTGTAGATGGCCAGGACCACCCGGCCGCTCTCCGGCAATTCGAACGCAATATTTGTGCTGGGGTTGAACGGATTGGGATAGTTGCCATACAGTTGAAATTGCGAGGGCGCCGTCGTCGCCTGTCGGTTTCGAACCGCCGTTACGACCGAGGCTGTATTGGACGCTTCGGAGTTGCCGCGGTTGTTGTAGGCGCGGACGTGATATTGGTATTCCTGCTGTTCCGTGGTCACCGTGGTATCCGTGTAGCTTGTCATGTCGGGGTCGACAATGTCGACAAATTCAAACGTTTTTCCATCCTGCGAGCGGTCGATGCGGAAGCCGAACTCGTTGTCCGAGTTGTCGACCCAGTTCAATTCGACGATGCCGGGCGAGGTGTTCGCCGCCGTCAGCTCGGTCGGCGCAGCAGGCGTAGGAATGACAAAGCCGGCGACGTCCGGGTTGTACTCCAGGGCGCCGACGTCCGGGCCGTCGCCGTAGGGGATCAGCGTACCGAGGATGTCCCATTGCCCGGTGCGGACATCCGCGGCCAGGGTGTCGATGGCCGGCGATGTGGGCAGCAGGCGATAGTCGCCGCCGGCGATATCCACGAGCTGAGGGTCTATGGCTACGCTGTGGCTGTCCTGTTTCATCGCCGTTTGCCACGCTTCAAAATCGTAGAACTTTGTCTTTGTGGAGTTGAAAAACATAAAATTATCCGGCGGGTAATAGATGTTGTTGTCGAACACATATCGCGGCGGCAACGGGTTTCCGGAGAGTAGAAAGGTTGTCCGGCCGATATAGTCGCCGCGGGTGGTGAAAATATTGTTTTTGAAAACAACCGAATCCGCCGGCGTGCGCACGAGAATGCCGTCGCCGCGTTCGCCGCTCCAGATAAAAGTGTTGTTGAAAACACGGACGTCCTTGTTGGCGACAATGAGCATATAACCCTGGGAATGAAGAAAGAGACTTCCGCTCACCTCGTAATTGGAGGTTTTGCCCCACGTTCCGCCGATCAAAATTTGCGGGCTGGTTGAACTTTTAGAGGGTTCGCCATACGAAATATGATTTTTAATGACGACGTTTTTTGCCGAGTGCCCCACGGCTATGCCGCCCTGGGGATTGCCGTAGGAAATATTATTCTCCAACAAAACGCTGTTGCCGGCGGTGACGTCATACCCTTCTTCGTTGCCGGACAGCTCGGCATAGTTGTTTCGAAACACAATGTCGTCGCCCACCAGCCATGTGCCGTCGTAGGGGGAGCCTTCGTGAACGACGATGCAGTCATTGAATTTTGTTTGCGAAACATAGCTGTTGGAGATGGTGACGTTATTCACCATTGTTTTCTGGTTAGGGCTTGACCCGATATAGATGCCGTTGTTCACGGATTTGATAACCGTCGCGCTGTCGATCACAACATGGTGCGACTCTCTGCTGGCAACTATCCCCGGTCCTCCGCCTTGTTCCCAGTCGCCGGAGAAGAGGGCGTCCACTCCGCGCAGCAGGATATGATGAGAGTATGCTATCGGAATGCCTGTATTCTTGCTGTCATAGGCGACAAGGTCGCGAAGGTGGACATAAGAGGCGTTTGTTATGTAGATGGCGTGATTTATCACGTCCTGCGCATTAAACCTGGGTTTGCCGCCCGAACCGAAGGCGCCAAAAAAAACAGGTTGTTCTTCCGTACCCTGCGATGTAATCTTTAATTGATTGAACCACACCTGCCCACGTTTGAACAAAATCGAGTCGCCCGGGCTGAACGTTGTCTCGTTCACCTTTTCCACGCTTTGCCAGGCTGTTTCGGGCGAAAGGCCGTCATTGCCGTCGGCGCCGTTTATTCTGTCGATGTAAAAAGTGGCGGCAACATTCATCGAGCAGAAAGCAAAAACAAAAGTGAAAAGTAACAGTTTAATCATTCACGCAATACCTCTTTTTAGGGTTCATGTTTCTTATTGACGGCGGGATCGGATGAGGCAAAAATAGAGGCCCGGCGGACCATTGTCCGCCGGGCGGCTCTCATGGGAAGCTATTGCATCAAGATCATTTTTGCGGTTCTCACCTGATCTTTGAATTGAACCTGGTAAAAATAGACGCCGGAGGATACATGTCTGCCGACTTTATCCCTGGCATCCCAGGTGACCGCATGTTTGCCGGC
>JAJRST010000255.1 GCA_024278645.1 bacterium
AATGCCGATTTTTATCGAGTTTCGGATTTCGTACTTTGTCATTTACAAGCTTGTACTATTTACCCCTTCTTAAAAGGAATACAGATGCAATTCGCGCCCTATGACAATTTCGCCAAATTCTACGACCTCGAATACAGCCACAAAGAAAATGATCTCGACTTTTACCTGGATATGGCCGAATCCTGCGGCGAACCGGTGCTCGAGGTCGGCGTCGGCACGGGACGCGTAGCCTTTGAGCTCGCCGCCGCCGGCTATCGGGTTTGTGGCATTGACAATTCGCCGAAAATGCTGGCCGTTGCAGAGCAAAACCTGGCCGGCCTCGACAAAGAAGTCCGGCGGCGCGTGAGCCTGACCCATGGGGACATGCGCGACTTTTCTCTTGGACAAAAATTCCCATTATGTATAATGCCCTTTCGCACTTTTCTTCACAACCTCACCATGGATGACCAATTGGCGACGCTGCGGAGCATTAAAAAACATCTGTCGCCCGACGGCGTCCTGGCTTTTGACCTTTTTACACCGCTCTATAATGTTATGGCGCAGAATAGCTGGCGAGACCGCATCGATCCCGATGAATTGGCCGATCCCGAATCCGGGGTGAGCATCGACATCCATATCGAACATGAGCCCAAAGAGCAACTGCTGAAAATATGCAACACTTATATGCTCGAGGGTCAGCCGCCGGAATCCGTGGCGATGAAATATCGTTATATTTTTCGATACGAAATGGAAGCTTTGCTGCGTTGCGCTGGTTTTAGCATTCGGGCGGTGTATGGCGGCTTTGAAAAGCAGGCGTATGATTTTCACAGCGGCATGATGATTTTTGTCGCCTCCCGCGAAGAATAATGGATCGAATCTTAATGTATGGCGTATGAAATGATGACTTTGACAAAAAAGAGACAGACCGTGAAACAGCGAAAAATTCGACTCATTCGCAACCCCAAGTCCGGCATCCTGCGAACGCATAAATTGATTCGCAAAGCCGTAGAGCGAAGCTTTTCCGGGGAGTTCGATTTCGAATTTATCGAAACCGAATACCAGGGACATGCGCGCGAGCTGGCGCGGGAAGCCGCGGAGCAGGGATATGATATTGTGGTCGCCATTGGCGGCGACGGCACCACCAACGAGATCGGTTCGGCTTTGCTGCACACGGACACCGCCCTGGGCATTATCCCACTAGGTTCCGGCAACGGTCTCGCCCGCGGGCTGCACATTCCGTTGGCGCCGGCCAGGGCGGTAAAAGTCTTGAAAACCGGTAAAATAAAAACCATTGACGCCGGACTCGTCGAGGACAGGATATTCTTCATCGTCACCGGCATGGGCTTTGACGCCCAGATTGGCAAAACGTTTAACGAACAAAACATACGCGGCCTGCTGCCCTATTTCACAATTGGTTTTCGTGAATATGCCACATTCAAGCCGGAAGTTTATATCCTGAAATTCGACGACCGCCAGGTCGCCGTTTCGGCGCTGTTTGTCACCATCGCCAATTTAAAAGGCTGGGGCGGCGGCGCCATCATTTCGCCGGAGGCCGAATATGACGACGGGCTGCTGGATATCTGCGTCATTCACCGGGTCTCCTGGTGGTACGCGATCGCCAATTTGTACAAGCTGTTCACCGGCGGCGTCGTCAAACTGCGCAAGTACAGCCGCTATCAGGCAAAGAGCGTGGAAATTATCCGCGAACGCCCCGGCCCCTTTCACTATGACGGCGAGGTCGCCGACGGCGGCGGCACGCTGCATGTATCGGTTTTGCCCGGCGCCTTGAAAGTCATTGTACCGGCAACAAGCGAAAAATAATGAAACAAATTGCGGTTTTCTAATGTCTCTATGAATTGAAACCGCTAGGAGAAACAATTGTGGATTTTCTTAAAAATATAGTGGTGGGCTTTGTCGTTTTAGTGATTTCGGCCGCTATTTTCTATTTCCTCGTCAATGAGGAGAAAAAAGATGACATTTTGCGCACGACGCTGCAAGCGCTGGGCAGCGAGGCCCTCGCCAGGATCCCCGAAGGCGCGCAAAAGGCGTTGCTTGAGCAAAAGTTCCGCGAATTTATCAACAAGGCGGAAAACAACGAACTTTCCGAAAGACAGATACAGATAACCACGGCATCCCTATTAAACCTGGGTCTGGACGCAAAACATGCGACGCCCGAAGCCGTTGAAGCTTTTATAAAAGTTCATCTTGATTCAATGACCGCGCAGGAAAGCCGTACGCAGGCTGAAAAAAAGAGAAAGAGCGAGCTGGAGGTGAACAAACGCGAGCTGGCGCAAGAAATCCGGCAAATGATGAGCTTGCAAAAGGAAATCAAGCGCGTCGGTGCGGAGGATTCTGCGAGTACAAACATCTGCGACATGGTTATGTTTTCCGCGGACAGCGGCCTCAAGGTGTGGATCAGTCCGGAGATCATGGAAGAGCATGCTTTGATGCACAATCAGGATTTGCAAAAAACGTTGCAAAAGCTGGAGCAGGAGAACGTTGTTCGATACTATGACTTTGATCAATTAAACGAGCTTGCTCTGTTGGGGCTAAAGTTTGCCGCGCCTTTTCTTTCGCCAAAGGACGAGCAGGACATTATGGCGGCCTTGCGGCAATATGCGCCCATGGATTCATTGTCCTCGCATCAAAATGTTCCGCATCCGGACTCGATTGAAAAAGTGATCGACCTTATTCTCACCACGGCCAAACAACTGCAGGGCATGGGGAATTAAAGGCGCCCGGCGAGCACGACCGTCTTTTTAGCGCGCTCAATTCTTACGGCCGTTTCGTCCAGGGCTTCGAAAAATAAAATGTATATCCCCATTCGGCATCGTCGCCCCTCATCGTTGCGGCCATTCCAGAACAGGGTTCGTTGCGCCCCGCTCGCCTCATTGTTCAACAGAAACCGAACCAGGCGTCCTTGCATATCGTAAATTTTTATGTTTACTGACGCCGTTGTCGCCGGAATAGAGTAGCTGATGGCGACAAAATCGTCAATGCCGTCGCCGTCCGGTGAAAACGGGTTGGGCTGGACATCGAGCGAAACCGCATTCGGCAGGCGTTCGATGTACACGCTGTTATTTGCACCGCAGGTATGGCCTTTTTCGTTGACGCATGTGCTCCAGTTGCTCGCTTCGTTAGAGTCCACGCGCGGATTGATCCGCTCCAAAGAGCGGCCCCGCGCGCCGCCCCATGCGGCGGTGTAGGCGACGCGGTCGACTATTCTTCCGTTGCCGTCAAGAATGACGACGGCGTCGCCATCGTTTTTCAGGGAGGGCATTTTCTTTAGCACAGCCGCCCCGGCGTCGGAAATATTGATTACGCTGGAATCTCTTGCCAGGACGATGAACTCTCCCGGCAAAAGTTGCCGAGG
>JAJRST010000256.1 GCA_024278645.1 bacterium
ATGGTGATAAAGATTTCTCCGGGGGTATGGTCGTCGTATTCGCCAACGGTGATATAACCTTCATGACCGCCGATTTCAAATTTATGCGTTATGGCGCGGCGTTCATCCGGCAGGCGTCTGCGGATGCCGCGCGTGCCCAGCGGCGTCACGCCTTCGCCCAGGTCGTCGGGGCTTTCCTTTGTCTTTGCTGTGGACATGGGCTGCGTCTTTTTTGAGCCGTCGCGATAGATGGCAATGGCTTTGACCCCCATTTTCCACGCCTGCATATAGGTGTCGGCCACCTCTTCCGGCGTCGCCTCCTTGGGCATGTTGACGGTCTTTGAAATGGCCCCGGAAAGGAACGGCTGCACCGCGGCCATCATTCGAACATGGCCCATGTGATGGATAAATCGGCGCCCGTTTTGAGGTTTGAACGCGCAGTCAAATACAGACAAGTGCTCTTCCTTGAATTTCGGCGCGCCTTCAATAGTGTCAAACTGGTCGATGTATTGCAGGATTTCCGCAACTTCGTCATCCTTGTAGCCAAGGCGTTTCAACGCCGGCTCTATGGTGTTGTTCACCAGTTTCATATAGCCGCCGCCGACCATGCTTTTGAACTTGACCAGCGCCAGGTCCGGCTCGATGCCGGTGGTGTCGCAGTCCATCATAAAGCCGATGGTGCCGGTGGGGGCGAGGACGGTGACCTGGGCGTTGCGATAGCCGTATTTTTCCCCGAATTCGATGGCGTCATTCCACACTTCCCGGGCCGCCGAAAAGACGTTTTGCGGCACATAGTCGCTTTCGATGTCGTCCAAAGCTCGTTGATGCTTGCGCATAACATTGAGCATGGGCTGCTTGTTTTTTTCGAATTCCTCGAACGGGCCCACGGCGCTCGACAAGACCGCCGAGGAGAGATAGGCCTGACCGGTCATCAGCGCCGTTACGGCGGCGGCCATGGCGCGCCCTTGCGGGCTGTCGTAGGCGAGGCCATAGTACATGAGCAGCGCGCCAAGGTTGGCATAGCCCAAGCCCAAAGGACGGAAAAGGTGGCTGTTTCTGGCAATGGGATCGGTCGGGTAGCTTGAATTGTCGACAATGATTTCCTGCGAGATGATGAGCAGGTGGATCGCCCGCCGATAGGCTTCGACGTCGAATTCGCCGTCGTCGTTGATGAATTTCATCAGGTTGAGTGAAGCAAGGTTGCACGCCGAATCGTCGACAAACATATACTCGCTGCACGGGTTGGAGGCGACAATTTCCGCCGAGTTCGGACAGGTGTGCCATTCATTGATGGTGGTGTGATATTGCAAACCCGGATCGCCGCATGTGTGCGCGGCCAGGGCGATCTTGTCCATTAAATCGCGGGCGCGGTATCGGCCAATGATTTCGCCCGTCGTGATCGCCCGCGTCGTCCATTCGCGGTCTTCTTCCACGGCTTTTAAAAACTCATCCGTCACCCGGACGCTGTTGTTCGAGTTTTGAAAGAAAACCGACGAGTAGGCTTCGCCGCCAAAAGAGCCGTCGTAGCCGGCTTCGATGAGCGCCCATGCTTTTTTCTCTTCGCGGACTTTGCTTTCGATAAACTCTTCAATGTCCGGATGATCGATGTTTAAAATGACCATCTTTGCCGCGCGACGCGTCTTGCCGCCGGATTTGATCACCCCGGCAAAGGCGTCGTATCCGCGCATAAAAGAGACCGGGCCGGAGGCGTAACCGCCGGATGTGAGCTTTTCTTTCGAGGAACGGAGGGAAGAAAAGTTCGTTCCGGTGCCGGAGCCGTACTTGAAAAGCATGCCCTCTGTCTTGGCCAGGTCGAGTATCGACGCCATTTCGTCATCCACGGAATTGATAAAGCAGGCCGAGCATTGCGGTTTATCTTCGCAGCCCATGTTGAACCAGACCGGGCTGTTGAACGCCGCTTTTTGGTTCACCAGTAAATGAGTCAGCTCCGCTTCATAAGCTTCGGCATCTTCCGCAGTGGCGAAATATCCGTCCTTGACGCCCCATGCTTTCAAGGTTTTGGCCACGCGATCGATGAGCTGCTTGACGCTCGTTTCCTGTTCATCGGTGTCCTGATAGGTATGAAAATATTTTGAAGCGACAATGTTGATGGCTGTCTGGGACCATGATTTTGGCGTTTCGACATTTTCTCTTTCAAAGAAAATCTCGCCCTTGTCATTTGTTATTGACGCTGTGCGAAATTCCCATTCCAGCTCGTCATACGGATGCACATCGGGAGTCGTGAAAAACCGCGGTATTTGCAACTTTTTATCTTTTTCGTTTTTACCATTGACAGGCTCCTGCTGTGTACTCTTGACCGGCTCAATAGTTGTGTCCAGTTCGTCAAACTCGAACTGCATTTCTGATGCTTTTTTCATATTCACCCCTTGGTAAAATATGGTTTACTGTATGTAAGATTGATTACGTCAACAAGAAAAGCGGACAAACGCAGACTTGTTTTAACGGAACGATTGTTCGCCGGAAACCCGTTCTACACATCCCGCCGTCAATATATTGATTTGGAAATTGTTTGTCAAGCAAAAAACACTATATTTAGTGGTTTGAGCGGCTTAAACGTCAACTTATAGTGTTATAGACACTGAAATATAGAATACGATTTCCAGTGAATTTATTCCCGCCAACTCCTCCTTTGTGTAAAAAAACTAATTTTTTAACCGCCGCACCTGCTGTGGGCGCTTATTCGGACGGGTGTAAAAAATTCAATGCAATGTCGTTCATCATTTCCCGTGGACTGTCGTTGATAATTTTCAATTTCGCCGCGGGATGTCGTGAATAAGTTGATTGTAAAAAGGCAAAAGCTTCTTCAACCTTTTCCGGCGCCAAGGTTTGGCCCAGTTCGTCGACGGGGTTGATGATGCATAAATCCCGCGGGGCGATACAGGCGTTCAGATCCATCAGGTCGAAAGTCGGCCAGGCGAGCGGATCCACGGCGTGAACATGCTCCGGCATGTAGAATTCATGTGCAACAATGGATTGGTAAGAGTACAATGAATTCGTGAGTATCACCGGCGCCAGCGATTCATCGGCCGCCGCGGCAAATTGCAGCACCGGGCCCATGCCG
>JAJRST010000257.1 GCA_024278645.1 bacterium
ATACTTTCCGCCAATGACCATGAAATAACAGCAGGCCCCCCCGCGCAGCGTCGCCGATTTTTTAATATCCTGTTATCGCAAAGCTCCGGACGCTATCTTGACGACCTGAAGCAATATGAAAAAGTTTTAAAGCAGCGCAATAAAATGCTGGCGGATATTGTTTCCCGTAGAAATTCACAGGAGCAGATGGACGTTTGGGACGCCCAGCTTGTCTCCCTCGGCTCGCGCATTATGACGGCGCGCGCGGCGATCATCAAAGAGTTGAATCCTTTCCTGGGCGATTTTTACGCCCGGATTTCGAATAAAAAATGGACGCTGCGGGTGCAATACCGTCCCAATGTCGAACTGACGCCGGACGAGGGCATTGCGGAGGCGTTTTTTCGTGCTCTGAAAAAATCCGCTTCCCGGGAAAAACAGCAGGGCAAGACCCTGGTCGGGCCGCATCGCGATGAGTTTCTCTTTTTCATCAGCGATTATGACCTGCGCCGCTTTGGCTCGCGCGGCGAACACAAAAGCGCGCTGGTCAGTCTGAAAGCGGCGGAAGCGCACGTCTTGCAGCAGCGAACGGGCATGCCGCCCATTTTGCTGCTGGACGATTTGTACGCCGAGCTGGACCAGGAGCGCAGCCACAACGTCCTCGACCTGTTTGATCCGCAAAGTCAGGTGTTTATCACCGGCACATCGCTGGATTGGGTCGGCATGAAAAGTTCAAACGGTTTGGGCCGCGAGCAGACAATTTTCAGAGTTCGGGCCGGAAACATTGAGAGAGTGGACAATGGGCAAGAAGCCTAAGCATATCGGCGCCGCCTTGAACATGATGTTCAAAGACCTCGGTCTGGATAAAAAGCTGGACCAGGTTCGCGTCGTCGAACTGTGGCCGGAAATCGTCGGCGAAAATATCGCCAAAATCGCCCGGGCGGAGCGGGTCAATGAAGGCATCCTTTACGTCAAAGTGAGCAGCACGACCTGGCGCACCGAACTGCTTTTTCAAAAACGCGAAATTTTGCAGCGAATAGAAACGCGAATCGGCAGGAATGTGATCAAGGATATACGGTTTTTTTAAAGCACCCGCTTTTATTATGCAAATTTGCAAAAATAGGTTATAAAAGGTATATGACAAAGAACGAAAAATACGATGCCAGCAACATCCAGGTATTAAAAGGGCTGGAGGCTGTGCGTAAACGGCCGGCCATGTACATCGGCGACATCTCGACGCGCGGACTGCACCACCTGGTTTATGAAGTCGTCGACAACAGCATCGACGAAGCCCTGGCCGGTTTTTGTACTGAAATTGAAGTCGTTATGGGCAAGGACGGCAGCGTTACGGTGCGCGACAATGGGCGCGGCATTCCCGTGGATATTCATCCGGACCATAAAAAGTCGGCCCTGGAAATCGTAATGACGGTGCTGCACGCCGGCGGCAAGTTTGACAAAAAATCCTACAAAGTATCCGGCGGTTTGCATGGCGTCGGCATTTCGGTGGTCAATGCGCTTTCCGAATGGCTGTGGGTGGAAGTGGCGCGCGACGGCAAGGTGCATCGGCAACAGTACGCTCGCGGCGTGCCGCTTGCGCCGGTCAAAGTGGTGGGCCGCCGCAAATCAACCGGCACCAAGGTGTGCTTTTTACCGGACGGCGAGATTTTCAAAAAACGAAAATTCAGCTTTGAAGTTTTGTCCGAGAGATTGCGAGAACTCGCTTTTCTGAACAAGGACCTTAAAATTACCATCCGCGATGAAATCTCCGGCAAGCAAGAGCTGTTCCGCTACAAGGGCGGGTTGATCTCTTTTGTCGAGTATCTTGACCAAAACCGCAACAGCATCACCAAAAAGCCGCTGTACATCGCCGATGAAAAAGAGGGCGTGCCGGTTGAGATCGCCTTTTCATACACCGACACCTATAGCGAAAATATCTATTCCTACGTCAACAACATTCACACCATAGAGGGCGGCAGCCACCTGGTCGGTTTTAAAACGGCCCTAACGCGAACGTTGAATAATTTTGCTTCCAAAAACAAGCTGCTTAAAAACGGCGATCCCACGCTGAGCGGCGATGATGTGCGCGAAGGCATAACCGCCGTCGTCAGCGTTAAACACGCCGACCCGCAGTTCGAAGGCCAGACCAAGACAAAGCTGGGCAACAGCGAGGTGCGCGGCATTGTCGAGTCCATTGTCAACGAAGGCCTGATCAGGGAGCTTGAAAAGAACATGACCCAGGCCCGCAAAATTATCGACAAATGCAAGCAAGCCGCCCGCTCCCGCGAAGCGGCGCGCAAAGCCAAGGAATTGACGCGCCGCAAGACCGCCCTGGAAAGCGAAGGACTCCCGGGAAAGCTGGCCGACTGCTCGCTGCGAGATGCCACGCGAACCGAGTTGTTTCTTGTGGAGGGCGACTCGGCCGGCGGCAGCGCCAAACAGGGGCGAGATCGTCGCTTTCAGGCGATACTGCCGTTGCGCGGCAAAATATTGAACGTCGAAAAGGCGCGCATCGACAAGATGCTTGCCAACGAGGAGATTCGTACAATCGTGGCGGCCATTGGCGCCGGCATCGGCCGCTCGGATTTTGATTTGAGCAGAATACGTTACGATAAAATTATCATCATGACCGACGCCGACGTGGACGGCAGCCACATCCGAACCCTGTTGCTCACTTTTTTCTTTCGCCACATGCGCGAGCTGGTGGACCAGGGGCATCTGTACATCGCGCAGCCGCCGCTTTACCGCTACAAAAAGGGCGGCGATGAGATTTACCTGTACGATGAAGAAGCGCGGGAGCAGCTCATCAAAAAGCTGTCAAAAAACGGCAAGGAAAAAGTCGAGTTGCAGCGGTACAAGGGCCTGGGCGAGATGAACCCGACCCAATTGTGGAGCACAACCATGGATCCCGAAAACCGTACGCTGCTGCAGGTGACCATTGACGAGGCGTTCGAAGCGGATTTGATCTTTTCCAAGCTTATGGGCGACAAAGTGGAGCCGCGCCGTCAGTTCATCGAGGAAAATGCAAAATATGTTCGCAATCTTGATGTTTAATGTGATTTCATGAAGGATTTACAAGCAGCATGACCGAAGGCAAGGGTAAAATTATTCCGGTCCTCATCGAAGAGGAGATGAAGAGTTCATATATTGACTATTCCATGTCCGTCATTGTCGCGCGAGCGTTGCACGATGTTCGCGACGGCCTCAAGCCGGTGCATCGACGCGTGCTTTATGGCATGCTTGATCTTGGCGTGCGTCCCAACTCGGCCTATAAAAAAAGTGCGCGCATCGTCGGCGAAGTGCTGGGCAAGTACCATCCCCACGGCGATTCGGCGGTGTACGATGCCATGGTTCGCATGGTGCAGGATTTTTCTTTGCGCTATCCTCTTGTCGACGGCCAGGGGAATTTCGGCTCCGTGGACGGCGATTCTCCCGCGGCCATGCGGTATACCGAAGCGCGTCTGGCCCCCATCGCCGAGGAGGTGCTGCGCGATATTGACAAGGATACGGTTGACTTTGTTCCGAATTTCGACGAGTCCCTCAAAGAGCCGTCTGTAATGCCTTCGTTGCTGCCGACGTTGATGGTCAACGGCGCCTCGGGCATCGCCGTGGGCATGGCGACCAACATCCCGCCGCACAACCTCGGCGAGGTTGTCGACGCCCTTGTGGCGTTGATCGGCAATCCAAAGCTCAAACCCGCCTCCCTGAGAAAATATTTGCAGGGACCGGACTTTCCCACCGGCGGCATCATTTTCGGCGACGAAGGCATTGACGAATATTTCACCAGCGGACGCGGCAAAATGACGGTTCGCGCCAAAGCGCACATCGAGGAAATGCGCGGCGCCAGAAAGCGCATCGTGGTTACGGAAATTCCCTACCAGGTGAACAAGGCGACGTTGCAGGAAAAGGTGGCCGCCCTGGTTCGCGATAAAAAGCTCGACGGCATCTCGGAAATTCGCGACGAGTCCGACCGCGAGGGCATGCGCGTGGTCTTTGAGCTGCGCAAGGACGCTTCCGCCGAAAAGGTGCTCAAGGATCTGTTCAAGCATACGCAGATGGAGGTCACCTTTGGCGTCATCATGCTTTCCCTGGTGAACGGGGAGCCGAAAATTCTCAGCGTAAAGGATACGCTGATGGAGTTCCTCAATTTCAGGCACGTGGTCGTGCTGCGGCGGACAAAGTTCGAACTGGACAAAGCCGAACGGCGAGCGCATATTCTCGAAGGCTATATCATCGCCCTGGACAATATCGATGAAGTGATTGCCATCATTAAAAAGTCCAGAACCGTGGATACGGCGCGCGTCAATTTGATGAAGCGATTCAAGCTGTCGCAAGTTCAGGCGCAGGCCATCCTGGACATGCGGCTGCAACGGCTGACGGGCCTGGAACGAAAAAAGATAGAACAGGAATACCGGGAACTGCTCAAACTCATCGAACGTCTAAAGGCGATCCTGGCGAACAAGGCGTTGCGAATGCAGGTGGTGAAAGAAGAACTTTTGCAGTTGAAAGAAAAATATGGCGATGCGCGCCGAACGCAGATCGTCGGCAAAAAAGCCAAAAAAGCAAGTTGACGGACCTGTTGAAAGAAGACGAGTTTATCGTCACTCTTTCTCATAACGGCAATATCAAACGTTTCTCTATGGCCGAATATGAAGCCGATCAGAGCATTATAAAACCGGCGGGGAGCGGGGATTTTATCGAGTACTCGCTGGTCTCTTCGAACAGTCATTACTTGCTCTTTTTTACAAACAAAGGGATATGTCACCCGTTGCGTACAAGCTTTGTCCCCGCCTCTTCGGGCGCCGGCACGGCCCTGGGTCGTTTGCTCGGCTTGCAAAAGGATGAAATAGTCGTCAATATGATAGAGATCGCAAAATTTGACGCCGACGCGTACATCATGATGGCGACGCGCGAGGGCCAGGTGAAGCGAATGCTGCTGTCGACGCTCTCCAAGCCCAGGGA
Organism: bacterium; assembly: GCA_024278645.1. GTDB lineage: Bacteria > Zhuqueibacterota > Zhuqueibacteria > Residuimicrobiales > Krinioviventaceae > JAJRST01. The sequence goes on from JAJRST010000257.1 coordinate 4,936, forward strand.
GGGCGGTTTGACGGCCATGACGTTAAAGGGAGCGGACGAGGTTGTCAACGCCGTGCTCACCCATGGCGACACCGACGTCATCTTGGCCACCGCCAACGGCATGGCCATTCGCTTTTCGGAGCAGGATGTGCGAGACATGGGGTTGACCGCCGCCGGCGTGCGCGGCATGACGCTGTCGCCCGGCGACCGCGTTGTCGCCATGACGCCATTGACAAAAAAGAATTCGACCATCCTCACCGTCACCAGCCAGGGCTATGGAAAGAGAAGCGAATTAAAGGAATACAGCGTCATCAAACGCGGCGGCAAGGGCATTATCACCTACAAGGTATCCGATAAAGTGGGCCGCATGGTTTCCTTGCTCTAGGTTGAGGACAAAGACCAGATTCTTTTCGTCACTCAAAAGGGCAGGGTCAAACGTCAACGCGCCAGGGCCATAAAAATCATGGGACGCGCGACGCAGGGCATGGCCGTCGTCGCCATCGCACAGAAGGATAAAGTCGTCAAAGTGATATTCAAGCCGTCGGACAGTTTTAATAAATAAGGCGTTTGCTAAAAATCAAAACCCGCTGAAAAATAAAAACGCTGCTGCCCTCTGTCGGTCAGACCGTAGGCAAAGCTGAACGGCCCGATTGGCGTGCTGAAGGAGAGGGCGGCGCCGTAACCGCCGATAAAGTCGTCGGACTTTATCTCTTCCATTTTACTCCAGGTTGCGCCAAGATCGTAACGCGCGGAAAAATAACTTTCAAAAGCCCACACTTTTGGCAGCCAGTAACGATACTCGAAACTCAACAGCATCATGTAACGCCCCCAAAGCTGTCCCTCGCGCAGGCCATAAAAAGAGTCCACGCCTCCGAGGCGAAACTGCTCGGAATAAGGCGTCGTCATGTCCGAAGCGCCCCAAACCATCTTTGGACAGAACGTGTGTCTCTTGCCCAAAGTATTAAACGTTGACAAC
>JAJRST010000258.1 GCA_024278645.1 bacterium
CTTGTCCATAAAATATTAAAAGTTGATCCGGCGGCCAAGGTTTCGCCGCCATTGGGGGCCAGCACTTCTATAAAGGCGCCGTTTGATACCGTAAATACGCCGTCGCTGACATCGACAGGATCGCCGTCGAGCGCATCCGCAATGCGGATGAGACAGGAGTCGGATTGCGTGTCCGGCACGGTCCATGACCAGACGCCGGTGTCCGGTGCATTGTCGGCGACGGCGGCCCATGTTTGACCGTTGTCCTCTGAAAATTAAATATTGACATTGTCGACCTCGGGGTCGACCACCCAGCGAATTTCTTCCATATCGCCGGAATGATAGACCTCGCCGCCGTTCGGCGAGATGACCGTCAGTCTCGGTTTGGCGTTTAGGAACAGGTAAACCTTGCCGGCGTCGGCGCCGGCGTCGCTGTTGTGCACGGCGGCGACGAGCAGGTCGTTGACGCCGTCGTTGTTAATGTCGCCGGTTCCGGAGGTGGAAAAGCCCGAGGCGTCGCCGCTGTTTTCCCCGGTGAGAATGGCGTTGGCGTCGTCGAGCGGCAGCGCCGCCGGCCAGTTGGCGCGACCCCAGAAAATATAGGATTTGCCGACGCCGTCGCCGACAAGGTCGTCATTGGCTTTGGAGCTGCCGATGATAAAGTCGTCGAATCCGTCGGCGTTTATGTCGCCAAGCGTGCTGTTGTCGTGGCCGATATCGTCCCACACAACGTTGCTGTGATGAAAGACGACGTCCGCCGCCGTCTCAATCGGCTGCTCCTGGGTGTAGCTGATATTTTTCCCAAGAATGAGATAATAGTTGTTTTTTTTCTGCCCCAATAAAATGTCCTGCAAACCGTCGCCGTCGACGTCGCCCGGGGGCGCCACATTCCAGCCCAGGCCCTGCTTGTTGCCGCCGATCCAGGAGGCGTCCGCCTGCGACAGCGGCGTGTTTAATTGCCAGTCATTTCTTTGTTTGCCTAAAATGAGATAGACCTTGCCGTTCTTGATCAGTTCGCCGGAATTGACATTGTTGGCGCCGATGAGAAAATCCGCCAGTCCGTCATCGTTGACGTCGCCGACGCCGGCCACCCGGTGCCCGGCCCAGTCATACGCCGCCTCGGCGAGGAACGAAGCATCCGCCGCATCTTCCATGGAAACGTCGACGCCCCATTCGTCTCGCGGCTTGCCGAAAAAGACATACACTTTGCCGGCCTCTGTGCCGACCTGTGAATGAAAGCCTGCGCCGACAATGAGATCGTCATAGCCGTCGCCGTCAAGATCGCCGGCGCCGTAAACATGGGCGGCTTCGGCACCTTCGTTCGTCCCGAGGAGGGAGGCCTGTGCTGTTTCCAGGGAAAGCGTGCCGCTATATCGTTGCGCGCCGCCAAAAAACAGGTACACTTTACCGAGCTTGTTTCGCAGCGTGTCATCGACGACCAAGTTGTATTTTTTGATGCCGACGGCAAAATCCGGGTAGCCGTCGTTGTCAATGTCGCCGACGCCAAAGACGTCATGCGATGCTTCGTTGCCCTGGACGGCGCCGGTAAAAACGGCGTCGGCCGTTGCGAGGTCGATTTGCCCGGCCCAGCCGTTCGCCCGGCCGTAAAATAAATAGACGGCGCCGTTATCCTGAACCGATTCGCTTTCATCCCATCGGGGGGCGGCGACGATAAAGTCGTCAAAACCGTCATCGTCAATATCGCCGATGATGGAAACGTGGTGACCGGCCAGGTCTCCGGCATTTTCTCCGGGGAATGTGGCATTGGCCGTGGATAAGCTGATTTCTCCCGAAAGTTGGGACCATGCAAATGAGCTGACGGAGAAAAAAGCAACGACAAAAAATATAATCGGTTTCATAAAACGTTCCTCTGGTTTTGTCCACAAAAATAAATTGTTAAAGATGATAATCTTGAAAGAGCGAGCATTGATGGGCGTCCGGGAGAACCGGGATACTGTTTAATGGGATGACACCTGTACTCATTTGAGTCTCACAAAGTTGAAATTCACCTCTTTCCGCATCCACCTCTTAACACCTTGTTATTCAAATGGTTGTCGATTGGTTTTCGTGTGAATGGTTGTTTTATTTGCAAAAAGCAGACCACGGATGAAATGGTTTGTAACTGTTCAGGTATCCGCTTTGGCAGAATACCGGTTGAAACGAAAAGTCATTGCGAGCGCTGCCGCCGTGGCTGTTGGCGTCTTTTCCATCAATTATCATGTTTTCTGATCAGGAGATCGCCACAGGCGTCCCGCCGGCGGGAGCGCGCGGTAATCTCACGCATCAGGAACTTTTCTCTACAAGCCCAATAACGGTTTCGGGGCGGGACGCTTTCGCGATGTCTTTGGGCTTGATATGTTGTGTTTTTCGAGACTATGATAAAGTAATTTTTTGAATTCAGGCTGAATAGTTACAATGGTTTTAAACAAGGGGATCACGTGCAACAGTGGAGATATTAACCCGTTTGGTTTTAGCAATCTTGAACAGGGGGGCGTCCAGGTGCGGCCGTCATAACCGAGGTGTTGCGAAATAATTCAGAATTTTCTTGACTTTTTATCATTTAATATGTAAATATAAGGTGAATAGTGGTGAAATTAGGTGAAATAAAACATTCTAAGTATGTGTTGTGGTGAATGATGTCAGAGTTAAGTGGAAGAAATACGGTGTCTCTCGATCCAAAGGGAAGGCTGGCCATCCCTTCGCGGTTTCGTATGGCCTTTCCGGAGGATCAGCGGAATGACATCATTCTCACTCGCGGCTTTGATCCTTGTGTGACGGGCTTTTACAAAGATAGTTGGAAGGCGTTTCAGGAATTGTTTTCCGACAATGAGTTGTCGCAGGAAGAGATGGATATTATCGAGCGGGAATTCATTGGTCGCAAGATTGAGGCAACTTTTGACAAGCAGGGCAGGGTGACGCTGCCGCCCCATCTCATCAGGTTTGCACAGCTTGAGAATCTGCACGAGGTGACGGTCATCGGGATTCGCAACCGGATAGAGATTTGGAATCCCGACTTGTATGACGAGATCAGAGCAGAGAAGGAATCGGTCATTCAGGATTTGAGAGGCAAACTCAAAATTCGACAGTAGGTATGTTTGATCGAGCAATATCACAAATCTGCTTTAAGCAACGAGGTCGTTGAATCTCTTAATGTGGCCTCGGGTCGCATCTTTTGCGATGCGACGCTGGGCGATGGCGGGCACACTCTGGCAATGCTGCGGCATTTGCCGGTCGAGGGGACAGTTGTTGGCATCGATAGAGACGCTCAAGCCATCGAGCGCGCACAGCAGCGGTTGGCATCCTTTGGTGATCGATTTATGGCGATACAAGGCAATTTTTCGGATTTGGAAAAATTGCTAAAAGAGAACAGCATCTTTGGTGTTGACGGGGTAGTGTGTGATCTGGGCGTGTCGATGCTGCAAATTTCCGATCCCAGCCGAGGTTTTATGTTCTCGGCGCGAGGTCCCTTGAATATGAGGATGCAGGCCGACGACGGCCTCACCGCCGCGGATATCATTAACGAATTTTCTGAAAAAGAGCTGGCCGATATTATCTGGAAATATGGCGAGGAGCGGCAGTCGCGACGAATCGCTCGCGCTATTGTTCGGGAGCGGAGCAAAAGAAGAATCAACTCGACGGAGGAGCTGGCGGAAATCGTTCGCAGCGTCGTCGGCGGCAGGTTCGTCATTAAAACACTCGCTCGCGTTTTTCAGGCCATCCGTATTTACATCAACGATGAATTGGCAAGCCTCGAGCGCTTTTTGCCGCAGGCCCTGAACATGTTGAACCCGGGTGGTCGGCTGGCGATTATCGAATATCATTCTCTGGAATCGAGAATTGTCAAGGACTTTATTTACCGCGAGGTTCATCCGTGCACGTGCCCGAAAGACTTTCCGATGTGCGTCTGTGGAAAAGAGCCGCGCATCCGCGTCGTTCACAAGCTGATAAAGCCGAGCGAGCAGGAATTGACCCTTAATCCGAGCTCGCGGTCGGCGAGATTGCGAGTGGTTGAAAAACTGTTATGACAAAGACACAGAAAACAATTTTACCTAAAAAACAGCACGCCAAGCTTCGCTTTGGCAGGAATGCCATGATCTTTTTGGGCCTTTTTGGCGTCTA
>JAJRST010000259.1 GCA_024278645.1 bacterium
ACAAGCGAGATCATTCCGCCGCTGCTGGGCGCCACGCTGACCACTTTGGTGGTGTTCATTCCGTTGGTTTTTCTCTCCGGCGTGCCGGGCATCTTTTTCCGCGCCCTGGCCTCCACGCTGGCCATCGCCATTTTCGTCTCCATGCTGTTGGCGGTGTTCCTGACCCCGGCGTTGGCCGTGCTTTTTATTTCGACGAAAAAGAAAGCTCCCGGCCGCTTTCTGCCAAAAATTGTCGCTGTGCAGCAAAAGTCATTGAAAAGCGCCTTTCGTCGACCGGTGATCACTTTTGCCTTGATTGCGCTGCTGGCCTTTGCGGCGGTTTTTTCCTACCTGCGCATCCCCAGCGGCTTTTTGCCGGAATGGGACGAAGGCACAATTGTGCACGACTACCTGGCGCCTCCCGGCAGCTCCATTGAAGGTACGAAAAGTATGCTCAAAAGCATCGCCGAATACATTATGACCATCCCGGATGTGGAAACCTATTCGCTGCGCACCGGACGCAGCCTGGCGCATCCGCGCACTCACGCCAACGACGGCGATTTTGTCATCAGCCTGAAAAAGGGGCACAAACGCTCCTCATTTGAAATTATGGACATGCTGCGCAAATTTGACGAGACCCACGAGCCGCGATTGCAACCCGAGTTGTTCCAGGTGCTGCCGGACCGGCTCAATGATCTCAGCGGTGAAATCGCCCCCATTCTCATCAAGGTGTTCGGCAAGAACCTGCCCGTCATTCAACAGGTGGCCGAGCAGATTGCCGACTCCCTGGAGCGGATTGACGGCGCCGTGGACGTCTACAAGGGCTATTTTCGCGGCGAGCCGGAATTGACCATCCGGGTGAACCCGGAAGCGGCCAGCCGCTACGGGTTGACCGTGGATGAGGTGAACGGGGCGGTGCACATGGCGTTGTGGGGCGACGTGGCCACCACCATGATGGAAGGCCTGAAAATGATCCCGGTGCGCGTACGCTATCCCAGGGAGGATTTCAACCACTTTGAAAAAATCGGGCGACTGCCCATCTACCTGGCATCAATAAACCGGGTGCTGCCGCTGGAAGAAGTGGCGTCCATCCAAAAACTGCCCGGCAAAACCGATATCGACCACGAAAACCTCAGCCAGGTTGTCAACGTCAAGGCGCACATTTCCGGCCGCGACCTGGGCGGCATTATCAAGGACGTCAAGCTCATGCTTGCCGAAATGCCGTTGCCGCCGGGCGTCACGGTGCAGATCGGGGGGCAATACGAAAGCCAGCAGCGCGCCTTTCACGAACTGATGCTCATTCTGGCCTTCGGGGTGTTGTTGGTCTATGCCATCCTGCTGTTCGAATTCAAATCGTTCCGCACGTCCGGGATCATTTTGCTCGGCACCGTGCTCTCGGTCAGCGGCGTGTTCCTGATGCTGTGGATCACGGGCATTCCGTTGGACATCTCGGCGTTTATGGGCATGATCATGATCGTCGGCGTGGTGGTGAACAACGGCATCCTGCTCATCGACTATGCGGAAAAATACCTGAAAGAGCAGCCCGACGTAGCCGAAGCGCTTCTCATGGCCGGACGTGTGCGTATGCGCCCCATTTTGATGACCACCCTGGCGACCATTTTCGGCTTTCTGCCGCTGGCGCTGGCCCTGGGCGAAGGCTCGGAAATGCTGCAGCCCCTGGCCGTTTCCATGATCGGCGGCATGAGTCTGTCCATGCTGCTGTCGTTGCTGGTGATTCCGGGGTTGTATTTTGTGGTGAACAGGAGATGAGGAAAAGAGAGGCGTTATCGCTTGGGTTTGTAGAGCGATAGTTCAAAAAATATCCTTGTGTATTAGGATGAAAAACGCTATATTTGTCCTGATATATAAGGACAATAACTACAACTATGAACAAGTTGATTATTAAAGAAATAATTGCCGATTTTCATCAACGCGTCCTACCTGATTTTACGCCGAGACTTTATAATTTGAATTGCCCGGCAAATAAGATCCGCTCCTTAATCGGGCCTCGACGTTCAGGGAAAACCTATATTTTCTTTCAGTTGATTCACAGTTTACTGGAGAACGGAATTCGTAAAGAAAACATCCTCTATTTCAATTTTGAAGATGAGCGCCTGACGCCGTTTGAGACGGAGCATTTGGCATTGCTTTTGTCCACATACTACGAAATGAATCCGCGATTAAAAGAGGAGACCGTCTACCTTCTTTTCGACGAGATACAAAATGTCCCCGGCTGGGAGAGATTTCTCCGGCGAATTCATGACGTCGAAAATGCGAGGATAAATGTGACCGGTTCATCTTCAAAACTGATGAGCCGGGAAATTGCAACATCTTTGCGCGGGCGAACCTTCTCTTTTGAAATCTTTCCGTTTCGGTTTCAGGAAATTCTCCACCATAGAAATTTGCCGACTGATTATTTCGCCTCCAAAAATAGTTCTCAAATTGTTCACGCGTTTGAGGATTATCTGTTTCGGGGCGGCTTTCCGGAGGTGCTGGATGTCAATGAAGATGACCGGATTCGAGTATTGCAGGATTATTTCAATGTTTTGCTCTATCGGGATTTGGTCGAACGATTTGAAATAAGAAAATATTCGTTGATAAAATACCTGCTCAAGTTTTTGCTGGCAAACTTTGCAAATCTGTTCAGCGTCAACAAGTTTGTCAATGATTCAAGGTCGCAGGGGTATCGTTTTTCCAAAGACAGCATCCACAACTATCTTTCATACATTGAAGACTCGTTGTTCCTGTCATTAGTGCCTATATTCAGCGACTCCCGGCGAAAAATGCAGGTGAATTACCGCAAGATTTATCCTGTGGATCACGGGCTGGCCACTGCTTTAAACGCTTCAATATCCTACAACACGGGGCGTTTACTTGAAACAATGGTTTATAATCATTTGCGGGCAATTTATCGCAAAGATCAGATTTTTTACTATAAAGCCAATGGTCAGGAAATAGATTTCCTCGTCACGGCAAAAGGCCAAGTTGCCGAGCTGATCCAGGTGTGTGAAGACTTGACGCCGCCGCAAACGCGACGACGAGAAATATCGGTTCTTAAAGTCGCTATGAATGAACTCTCGCTTTCGAATGCCCTGATCATTACTCGGAGTGAAAGAGGCGAGGAAAAAACGGAAAGAGGCGTCATCCGTATTTTGCCGTTCTGGCAGTGGGCCATTGGATTGGACAGTGAATGATCAATAGAGCGTTCATAGGCGAAGGCTTGGAAATGCTGCAACCATCAGCTGTTTCCATAATCGACGGCCCGAGTCTGTCCATGCTGTTGTCGCTGCTGGTGATTCCGGGGTTGTATTTTGTTGTGAATAGGAGATGAGCGAAAGAAGGGCGTTATTGCTTGGATTTGTAGATCGATAGTTCGGAAATGAATTGAAAGTCTTTGAGATTAAATGTGAACAATTGAAGTTCATTAACAATTGCTGTTGCGGCAATAAAGGCGTCAGGTATTCTGAGGTCGTGACTTTTGGAATAGCTCTCAATCAAAGATACAGCATGTTCTGATATTGTTGCGTCAATCGGCAACTGCGGCAACCCGGAAAGCGCTTTTTTGATGCGGTCTAATTCGCTTTTATTTAGAGCGCCGTAGTATAATTCCATCGTTGTAATAACGCTTAGGGAAATGTTTTGCAACCCAATAGAGCGGAGAGTAGACCCTACTGTATCATTTCCCTTTAAAAATTCAATGAGAACGTCCGTATCACACAGCAGCATATTTGCTCCATGCTTTCTTTCTTAATGTTGTCGCTGAAATACTGCGTTGCTTCCAGATGCCGAAAATATCCTCAAAATCCTGAAAAGAGTTTGCTCTCCCGGGTTTTTTTATCTCTACAAAAGGCAGTTCATTTAAAATACTGAGAACGGCTTTTGCTTTTTTTTCATTTTTTATTCTAATAGTAATTTCCATATTTTACTCCGATTTTTTATCTACAATAATAAGTTATGATAACCAGATTGAAAGTCAAGCCCAAATTTTACAGCTTGATCGGCGGCCCGAGTCTGTCCATGCTGTTGTCGCTGAAATATCGCGTAATTATACTCTATCAACACGTCTATATGTAAAATGCGGTTGCGTTTTGATTTGTCCGAAAAGCCGCTTGCTTGTCTCGCCTGAAAGTCCTATTTTTCAGTTCTCTCACAAAAGCTTTTCACCAAAAACAATGGATCGAGATGACTATAAAGTTCACGTCGCTGCTTGCCGGCGTCTTGCTTTTCGCCGCATGTTCGCAAAACAATCTTGTCGATACATCGCTAGCCCCGGGCGTGGCAATCCCTCTTTTCGACGGAAGCTCGCTCGGCGACTGGAAACCTTTGGCCATGGATTACCTCGGCGACATCGTCATCAAGGACGGCGCCATCATTTTGGGGCGCGGCGGTTTTTTCACCGGCGTCACCTGGACCGGTCCGTTGTTGACCATGAATTATGAAATGGAACTGGACGCCAAGCGCATCGAAGGCCGGGACTTTTTTTGCGGTCTCACTTTTCCGTTCGGCGAGACATTCGCGTCGCTGATCATCGGCGGCTGGGGCGGCTATACGACCGGCGTCTCCAGCATCAACGGCGTCGACGCTTCGGAGAACGGTACGGCGGATGCAGTGATGTTCGAGGATAATGTCTGGTATCATATCCGCCTGCGCGTCTCTCACAATCGTATCGAAGCGTGGGTGGATGACAAAAATATCGTCGATTTTGATACAACCGGCAAACATATCGGCCTGCGCGGCGACGTGGATGCAAGCGAGCCGCTGTCGATCATGACCTACAATACCACCGGAGCGGTGAAGAATATCAGGATGACAAAATTGGCAGAATAATTATGGCGGATTGATTCAAACATACCTGTTTCGGGAGGCCTTATGAAACTCGTCTTTTTACTTTTATCGTTCATCTTTGTTCTTTTCACTTTTTGCGAGAAACCCATGAAAGAAAACTATGTCGAAATCAAACGCGCAAACTTTCAGGTGGAACACAACGGCAGACAGGTTGACCTGTTCACGCTAAAGAATTCAAAGGGCATGACCGTACAGCTCACCAACTACGGCGGCAAGGTGGTCTCCATCCTCGTGCCGGACAACAACGGCGTGCTCGGCGACGTGTGCCTCGGCTATGAATCGGCGCAGGACTATTTTGACGGCGCGGCATCGCTTGGCGCGACCATCGGTCGCTACGCCAACCGCATCGCCGGCGGCGAGTTTGAATTGAACGGCAAAAAGTACACGCTGTTCAAAAACAACGGGCCCAACACCATCCACGGCGGCAAGGAAGGGTTTCGTTTCAAGGTGTGGGACGCACGCCGCATCGATGACTCTGCCGTCGAGCTTTCCTATCTCTCGCCCGACGGCGAAGAGGGCTTTCCCGGCGAGCTGCTGCTCAAGGTCGTGTACAGCGTCACCGGGGAAAATGAATTCAGGCTGGATTATACGGCGACGACGAGCAAACCCACGGTGATCAATTTCACCAACCACGCCTTTTTCAATCTCGCCGGCGAAGGAAACGGCGATGTGCTGGATCATCTCTTGTGGGTGAACGCGGACAAATTTACCCCCACCGATGAGACGGCGATCCCCACCGGCTAGCTGCGCGACGTCAAGGGCACGCCGTTCGATTTTACTTTGCCAAAGCCGTTGGGACAAGATATTGACGCCGACAATGAACAGTTGAAATTCGGCAAGGGCTACGATCACAACTTTGTCCTGAATAAAAAAGAGGGCGAGCCGGCCCTGGCGGCGCGTCTCTCCGAACCGACGACCGGTCGCGTCATGGAAGTGTACACAACAGAGCCGGGCTTGCAGGTGTACACCTCTAACACGGTGAACATCGTCGGCAAGGGCGGCCATGTCTACGGCCCGCGATCCGCCGTCTGCCTGGAGGCGCAGCATTTCCCGGACTCGCCGCACCATGCTAATTTCCCGTCGACAGTGTTGAATCCCGGCGAGGAATACCGGTCGACGACGATTTATAGATTTCTCGTTGCCAAAAAGTAAATGATAAATTTTGACAAAAACTCCGACGAGACTGTCGAAAAAGTTCATCAAATGGGTTGTTATCTGAAAAGCTGAACATCAGGAGAATGACGCCAAAGGGAAAGCCATTGAGAAGCGCATTAAAACCGGGAATTGCTTTTTACTGACGCGGTCTCCTTGAGCGGCCCGCTCGAATGCGCCCGCAAAAACAGGTTGCTTCTTTACTCATCAAAGGCTAAATTTCAAGTTCGGATTTTTCATTCACTATTTCTGTGGGATGTGATGAGGATGTCACCTGTGAAAAAAGCAGCTTTTGTAATTTTTTGTTATCTGACGGCGGGGACGGCATTCGCCCAGGTGACGATGACCGGCGGCAAGGGCACGTTGCGCCTGTACGAGGCGGATAATATCACCCCCGGGCATCTTTACGTGAATCCGTTCGGGACTTTTTTCGCCACAAAAATGGCGGACATCAATGTGCTGGCCAAGGATTATACCGTCAATGTTGGCTTGACCTTCGGCATCAGTCGTGTGTTCGAAACGTTCATTCATATCGTTCCTTTTCAAACGGATCAGATACATATTTGGGGGCCGCCGGGAGACTCCAAGGTCGGCGTCAAGCTGCACGTCCCCAATCGCGGCGGCGTGGCGCATTTTGGTCTGGCCGCATTTGCTAGCTTTCCCACGGCGCGGGTTCATCCCATTCCCTACGAGCCTTACAGTGAAAAGGCGATCGGCTATGCGCTGCTGGGGCTGGCCTCGTTTAATTTTAAAAACGCGGCCTCGCAAATCCCGGTCAAGGTGACGGCGAATGTCGGCTACAGGAACCACAATGCTTCACAGGGTTTTGGCGGGAGAACAGATCAGCTCATCGGCGGCATTGGCTTTAAATTCCCGGTCAAGGCGTCGCAGCTCTATTCGGAAGTCACCGGCGAGATATTCATCAACAATGACGAGGTGCAGTTGCATCAGAATTCGATCCGCTTTACACAGGGATACAAATTCATCACCCGCAACGGACTCATTTTCGATATCGCCGCCGACATCCGACTGGGAGGCTGCCAGCCGACGGAAACGGAAAAGAAGCAGACGCCGCGTTTTTATGAGGATTATGCCGACTGGAAGATCATCCTCGGCATGACCTGGCGCATGACGCTGCTGAAAAAGTGGGACGATAAATTTCAGCAGGTGGAGCAGCGACGGCGATTGCGGCAAAACGATCAGGAAGAAATCCGCAAAAAGCGTGAAAAAGTAGTAAATGAATTGGAAGAATATAAAAAACGACTGGAAGGCGAAAAAAAGCAAGAGGTTCCTTTTTGATCCCGTGCAAAACAAGACAACTATTGTGAAGGCAACCAATAAATATAAATTTTATCCTCTTTTCATTTCAATTGCAGTGCTTGTATTGCTGTTTGCCATCTCCGCCAGGGCGCAGATAAATCCGTTTGACATTGATAAAAACAATAAAGAGGAAAAAGCCGCCGAAAAGTCCTTTCAGCGCGCTATGAACGCTTACCGCGACGGAGATTACTGGCAAAGCTCGCGCGAACTGGTGGCGCTGCTCGATCGCTATCCCTACTTTTCGCGCGCCGACGAAGCCTATTTTACCCTTGGCAATTGTTTGAACGAACTAGGCATGCTCGAGGGCGCGGCCAAGTTGTATAAACATATCATAAAAAAGTATATTTACAGCAGCTACGCGCCGCAAGCGCTTTTGGGCCTGCAGCGCGTCTTTTATGAAAAAGGCGAACATTCCGAAAGCCTGAAATATTACAAAGCGGCGATGCGCGGCAACCCGTCGCGAGAGATCATCGATATCGCCAATTATTACGCCGGCATGTCCTACTATAAACTTGGCGATTATCCGAAAAGCATTGTCATCTTTTCAGACGTCAGCAATAAAAGCCCCTATTACGACTATGTTCTGTACAGTTTGGCCGTATCTCTGCTGCGTATGCAGCGCGTCAACCAGGCGGTGGAGGTTTTTGACAAGATATTCGACCTGCCGATCATCAACGATGAACGACGGCGCGTCGTCAACGAGGCTCACCTGACCCTCGGCTATCTTTATTACGAGTTGGGCTATTATGATCAGGCCATCGATCAATTCAACATGGTGACGCCGGGCAGCGACAACTATCCCGCGGCGCTGCTGGCTTCGGGCTGGTCGGCGACGCAGTTGAAAGAGTGGCAGCGCGCCATCAAGCCGCTGACGCAGTTGTTTGCCAAATACAAGCAGGACGAAGCGACCCAGGAAGGACTATTCCTGCTCGGACGTTGTTATCTAAAGTTGAGCCGATTTGATGAAGCCATCGCCATTTACGACCACCTGATCAACCTTTTTCAGGACAGCTCGGCGGTCATTACCACGGTAAAGCAGGTCAACGCCAATATCGAACAGGAACGAAAGAATATTGAAAAACGCCAATTGGAATTGCTGGCGCTGGAGAGCAAGCTTGTCGACGACATGAACATCAACGGCATCGGCGAAAAATCATTTTCAACGGAACAAGCCGACATTATGCGCGATATACAAAGGGAGCGACAAGAACTGGAAACGCGCCTGCGGCAACTGGACAAACTGGCCTCGGCCACGGCGATTCAGGAACAGCGGCGCAACTGGCGCGCTTATGCGGAATATGGCAAAATTCGCGCTTCATTTTTAAAACGACGACAGGAACGCTCGCAACCCAAATAAACGCATGACAAGAAAAAGCTTTACATATATTTTATTTATCACTCTTGCCGGTTTGATGCTGCACCCGACGGCGGCGGCGCAGGAAAGCTCCGTGGTGTCGGCCATGCTGGAGGAAGCCGGCGGCGACATTGCGACGCTGGATGAAATCATTCGGGAACACGAAGGGTTGCTCAACAAATATCCGCACAGCGACTTTGCGCCGACGCTGATGTTCCAACTGGCGGAGTTGTACTATGAACGGTCGCAAATGGTCTATCAGCAACAGATGCGCCGCTATGAAGATAAAATGGCGGCTGTTCAAAATGGAGAGACAACAGTGGCGCCGACGCAGCCGACGCTCGACATGAGCAAGGCCATTTTTTA
>JAJRST010000260.1 GCA_024278645.1 bacterium
GATCACTGGGCATTGATCATCAAGGCATCCAAAGAAGTTGGCCCGGCTTTGTTCTATTCGCTGCTGATCATCACCCTGTCGTTTCTGCCGGTTTTTACGCTGCAACAACAGGAAGGCCGACTTTTCAAACCGCTGGCTTTTACCAAAACTTATTCCATGGCAGCCGCCGCGTTTCTGGCCATTACCGTTGTGCCGGTTCTCATGGGATTTTTAATCCGTGGCAAAATAAAACCGGAAGGGAAACATCCGCTCAGTAGAGTGCTGATCCGTATGTATCGCCCGGTCATCCACTTTGTGCTCAAACACAAGGTAAAAACAATTCTGGTGGCTGTGTTAGTCATCGTCATCAGTTTCTTCCCCTTCACCCAGATCGGCTCGGAATTTATGCCGCCATTGAACGAAGGCGACTTGCTCTACATGCCCACCACATTGCCGGGCATATCCATTACCAAAGCGAAAGAACTTTTGCAGCAAACAGACAAGATCATTGCCAGCTTTCCCGAAGTGAAATCGGTTTTTGGCAAAATTGGCCGGGCCGAAACCGCCACCGATCCGGCGCCATTGACCATGATTGAGACGACCATCATCCTGAAAGACCCGGAAGAGTGGCGGCCGGGCATGACTTTAGAGAAATTGGTCAAAGAATTAAACAACGCCGTGCAATTCCCCGGCCTGACCAACGCCTGGACCATGCCCATCAAAACACGAATCGACATGCTCAGCACCGGCATCAAGACTCCGGTTGGCATCAAGCTGATGGGCCCGGACCTGCAAACGCTGAGCGATCTGGGCGAAAAAATCGAGGCGGTGATCCGAACCGTGCCGGGAACAGCAAGCGTTATTTCCGAGCGCGTTACCGGTGGCAATTACATCGACTTTATCATCGACCGGGCGGCAGCAGCCAGGTACGGTCTGACCGTTGGCGATGTGCAGGATGTCATCATGTCGGCAATTGGTGGCATGAACGTCACCACAACGGTCGAAGGGCTGGAGCGATACCCCATCAATGTGCGTTACAGCCGGGAACTGCGCGACAACCTGTCGGCCCTGAAGCGCGTGCTCATTCCCACACCAACCGGCGCCCAGATTCCGCTGAGCCAGGTGACAAAGCTGGAAATCAAAAAGGGACCGGCTGGCATTAAAAGCGAAAACGCCCGGCGCACAGCCTGGCTCTATGTGGACTTGAGGGACATTGATGTGGGCACGTATGTGAAAAAGGCCAAGAGCGTCGTAGACGAACAGGTCGACTTTCCTGCCGGTTACAGCATTGTATGGAGCGGCCAGTACGAATACATGGAGCGGGCGGCGGAGCGCCTGCGACTGGTGGTGCCGGTCACGCTGCTGATCATATTTTTACTGCTGTATTTTAATTTCAAAAATATTACCGAGAGTCTGATCATCATGCTATCCCTGCCTTTTGCTCTGGTCGGCGGCATCTGGCTGATGTGGATAAGCGGGTATAATATGAGTGTTGCCGTCGTTGTGGGATTCATTGCACTGGCAGGGATAGCAGCCGAAACCGGGGTGGTCATGCTGCTGTACATCGACAATGCCTATAAAGATCGGCTTTTGCATGGCAAGATGAACACCAAATCCGATTTGCATGCTGCCGTAGTGCACGGCGCTGTAGAACGTGTGCGTCCCAAGCTGATGACTGTTATGACCACCATTATGGGTCTGTTACCGATTATGTGGGGTCACGGCACCGGCTCGCAGGTGATGAAGCGCATTGCCGCGCCTATGGTTGGCGGCCTGGTTACCTCCACAATTCTGACGCTGGTGGTAATTCCGGCGATCTATTATCTGTGGAAAGGACGCGGATTGGCTGAAGAAGAAATTGAAAATTAAAAATAAATTAAAGATAAACTTGAGGTGCTTATGAAATCTGTCAAAGCTTATATTCGAACCATCAAGGTGGATGAAGTGGTTCACCAGTTAGAAAAAGAGGGCATCTGCGACATGACGATCATCGACGTCATGGCAATCGGTCGCGATGCAGACCCGAAAAACAGCAAATATTCCATTGATTTGATGGAAAAGTTTGCTCGAATTGCCAAGATGGAAATTGTTTGTAAAGACGATAAAATCCATCACATTGTCGAAATTATTCGGCAGGCAGCCTATACAGGTTCGCCGGGCGATGGTATCATCTACGTCACCCCGGTAGAAATGGCTGTGAAAATTCGAACCGGCGCAATAAATGAAGCCGGACTTTAATCAAACCATAAAAAGGAGCAGTATCATGAAAAATCTCATCGTTCTCTTTCTCATGCTCAGCGTAGCCGCTTTTGCCGGCGAGAAAAAATCAACCGACAAAACGACTGCGCAAAAAAGCAAAATGGGCCATTCGGCAGAAATGATGAAAGCCGGTCCGGGACACGCCATGATTTCGGTCCCCACCCTGCAATGCAATAACTGCGTCAATACAGTCACTGCAGCAGTTAAAAAAGTTAAGGGTGTGGAATCGGTCAAAGTGGATCTGGAAAAGAAAATTGCCCACGTCAATTTCGACGCTAAAAAAGTAAAAGTGGCGGACATTGAAAAAGCAATTGCGGCCGCGGGCTATGACGCTAACAAAGTGAAACGCGACGAAAAGGCGCACGCAAATCTGCCGCAATGCTGCCAATCGAAAAAATAGGCAGGCTCTTTGACAACAGTGTCTTGCTGCCGGATACTTTTCGTATGCTTTAGAATTGGGCGATATTAATCTTGCAACTCTATTGTTTTGGCCAGGCAGGAAAAAAAGCAGCGGCGCATTACCCCAAATGCGCCGCTCTTTTTTGTGCCACCGGCGCGGTGCGCTGGTGTTGCGGAGCACCATTCA
>JAJRST010000261.1 GCA_024278645.1 bacterium
ACCTCGCCGTTTGTGGCTTTGCTTAGCAGATCGAGGGCGTCGAACAGCGAGGCGCCGGCGCGGTTCCAATAGGACGGTCCCTCGTCGCAGCCGCCGTCGGCGGGATAGGGTTCGATGAAATTATCCAGGCTGGCCATGATCTTGTGCACCAGTTCGCTGCGCCTTGCTTCATCTTTTTCAATGAGCAGGGCGCACGGCAGCACATTGGAGTTGATCCACGGGTTCCAGTTGTTCACCGGGCGCATGTAGCCGCTGCGGTTGCGGTAGCGAAAGCCCATCCAGCCCCACCGTTCCGTGGTTTCGAGATAGGGTGAGAGAATGCGCCTGTCGATTTCCAACTCGATTCGTTTGCTGATCAGTGGATTGATCTCGTCCAGTTGCGGCCCGAGCAGGTAATGCGTCCAGGCGAGCAGTTGCGCGGTTTCGGCGGCAAAGAGGTCGATATAGGGGTCTGTGACGTCCGGCAGACCGAGCCCCGCCTTTTGTCCGCCCAGGTGCGCCGGTACGCCCCAGAAGGACTCTTCGCAAATCGCCCATACGCCGTTGACGATCTGGTCGAGAAATCGTCCCTTGCGCTCGAACAGTTCGGCGAGCACGAGGTCGGCGAGCTGCGCGCGGCGACTGAAAGAGAGTCTCTCGAATCGCGAGCGATTGCCGTTGCGCACGTAATCCAGAAACACCGACGCCGGCAGCGGCGCCCATTCGGCGGACAACGCCTTTTCGCCCAGCTCGATGTGCGCCTGACGCACGTTCTCCGGAATGTCTTCCAGCCCCTGCGGCTGCGAGACCGTCGGATAGGGACGCCATTCGTCGCGGGGGATGAGCACCTGGCGCAGCGTTTCCAGCGGCCATTGTTTTTCCAACAGCGTGCGATCGGGTTTTTCCTCGAGACCGGCAAAAAGCGCGACGGTGCACATAAAGAAATAGACGGCAATGACAAATATTCGATTGTTCAAAACACTCTCCTTTAAAAAAGACAAAATAATTAAGGACAAAATAATGAATGGCAAAACAATTTACAGCCATTATTCAACAAAACTTTAAGCAGCTTTACTACTCTTTCTGAAGCACCAGCCGAGGTTAGCACGCCTTTCCCTCCGCGCTCACGGCGTCCTCTGCGGTTAAAAACTCTAGGTAAACGCCGAATTTGCAAATCATTTAAAACAACTGCCGATAGCGCAAGTTGTTTATCCTCGGCATCGGCGAATCGGCGCCCTTGATGCTTTTCCACAGCACAATGTTCAAGGCCTGTTCCGGGGCCTCGTCTTCGTCGCTGAAATCCATCTGCGCGTAGAGGTCGGCGCCATAGGCGAACTTGTCGTTGAATTCATCCAGGGGGTGGCTGTTCGGCAAGTGTTCGTAGGGCGTAAAATCCGGCTCGTCCGTAAACGCCGGGATCAGCGGAAACGCCGCCGCATCGAACTGGCTCATCGGCGGCAAACCCAGCATCAACTCCATGGTTTTCAACACGCTGACGGTGTCGTACATGTTGTGATCCACATGACCGCGCTTGACATAGGGAGAGGCGACCAGGAGAATGGATCGATGCGCATCCACGTGATCCGGACCGTTTTGCGCATCGTCCTCCAGAACAAAGACGGCCATCTCCTTCCAGAAACGGCTGTGCGACAAGGCGTCGATCACCCGACCGAGCGCCAGATCATTGTCGGCGACCATGGCTCTCGGCGTGCGCTTGCCCGCTTTTGTGCCGTAGGTGTGATCGTTGGGCAGGCGCATAATGATCAAATTGGGCAGATCGCCGCTTTGTTCAAACTGGCGCAGCTCGCGAATGAATTGGTTGGCGCGCCAGACATCCATGTAATCCATATCCCAGGGACGAAAGCGAGGATCGAAATGTCCCTTTAAATTTTCAACCTTGGCAAATGCCGGCTCGTTCGTATCGGCCGGGGCGCCGACAAACTCGGCATAGCTGCGATAGGAGAGGCCGTGTCTCGCCGCCATGTCCCACAGGTAGCCGACGCTCGGAAAGGCAATTTCATAGCTCCCTTCCGCGGGATAGCCTTTTCCCCTGCCGGAATAGACGGACGGCCAGGTCTTTTCGACGAAATCGGTGGCAATGGCCCCCATGGACCACTCGTGGCCGTCGGCGCTCACTTCGGCGTCGACGTAGAAATTATCGAAAAGTGTAAACTGCTCGGCGAGTTTATGATGGTTCGGCGTGACGTCGCGACCGAATAAAACCAGCGACGAATCGCCGTTGCCTTGCGGCAGGGCGCCGAAAACCTGATCGTAAGTGCGATTTTCCTTGATGATGTAAACGACATGTTTGATGAGACCGGGGTCGCCGACGTTTCGCGGCACGGCATGCGGCTGCGAATCCGATTGTTGCGTCTTTGTCCTTTCGTTCCAAAAATTATTTTTTCGAACTTGCTTTGTGTACTTGTCAAGTTCGACCGAATCGGGCGCTTTGAGCGCCGACACCGTGCCCCACAACAACATGCCGATGTATTGCGATTCCTTGCGACTGCGGTTGTCCGTTGGACTGGGACCGTCCGGGTTCGCCTTTGAAATGACGCCCTTGCCGTTGGCGATGAAAAGCTGATTAGAACGTTCATCGAGCGTCACGGCCGTTGGGTACCAGCCGCTGGGGATATAGCCGGCCAATTTTGACGGCCCGGGCGTCGCGACGTCAAACACGGCGACGCAATTATTCGTGGCGTTGGCCACGTACAGCGTCTTGCCGTCGGGCGCAAGGGCGAGGCCGTTCGGCGTCGAACCGTTGGGCGCGTCCGGCCAGGGCTTGACGGAAATGGTTTCAACCACCGAGTCGTCGTTGATATCGATGACCGTCACCTCATCGGTGTTGGCGTCGGCGACGTACAGCCTGTCGGCAGAAACGATCATTTTATTCGGATGATCGCCGGTTTTGATCATTTTGAGAACGGTTAATTTTTCAGCGTCGAGCACAGCCACGGCGCCGCCGCCCCACAGGCTGACA
>JAJRST010000262.1 GCA_024278645.1 bacterium
CATTTTTTGAATCGTCGGCTCGCCGGTTTTTTCATGATACAGTTGCAAGGCGGCGCCAATCGCCGTGCCGCCGTCGCTGGCATGCGGATGGATAAAGATATCCTCCACAAACGGCAGCTCGCGTATCAGCTTGTTCACCTTGACGTTGAGAAATGTGCCGCCGGCAAGGGCGATCTTGTCGAATTCATACCGTTTGCGAACCTGGGCGATAAAGTCGAGTATGCGTTCTTCCAGCAGCTTTTGCGCGGCCGCGGCGACATGCTCCTTGCCGTGTTTGTCGATCAACGCCATGATTCTACGCCCGGACTTGGTGTTCATCAACACCGTGTCGCGCGGAACCATAATGTAATCGACCCAGTAAGGATAGCCCAACCACTCGCCGTTTTCATAGCGGAAGACCATGTCCCGGACGTCGTCGTAACAGACGTCGGGATCGCCGTAGGCGGCGAGGCCCATGGTTTTGCCCTCGCCGTCCATGTATTTCAAACCCAGGCAGACGGTAAAGGCGGAATACCATAACGCCGTGGCGTACAGGGGAATCTCTTCAAGCAGGGTCATTTTGCCGCCGTTGCATTTATATATCTGACCGGCAATGTTCTTGCCCTCGCCGTTCGGGCCAAAGCCGTCCATGCTGATGGTCAGGCAGTCGGAAAAGCCGCTGCAGCGGTAGGCGCTTGCCGCATGGGAGAGGTGATGATCCATAAAAACAATCTTTTCATCGCGCACCCCCAACCTTTTCAACCCATTTTGAAAAGCGGCCGGCTTGTACATTTTTTTAAAATTGGGCGCCAGGTATTTAATCATGCCCAGAAAGTTATGACCGAGGAGACCGAGCAGCGAACGCGGCAGGTCCCAAAACGTGCGGCTGAACAGATCCGCATAAAAGGACGACGGCGGATAGCCGACGGCGAAATAATCGACGTCGGAAAGTTCAATGTTTCTGAAATCAAGCGCCGCCTCCAGCGCCTGATGCGGAAAGTTCATATCAAATTTAATTCGCGTAAACCGTTCCTCCGATGCGCCGAAAAGGATGCGTCCGTCTTCGATCAATGCAACGCTGCTGTTGTGATGCGCTCCGGCGACATCGTTCATTCCCATAATAATCATATTTTTTTGCACAACTCCTATCGTTTAAATTAGCTTTGGCGATCCTGGCGTTCAATGCCGAGCATACTCAGAAAAAAGGATGAAAAAACAGTTTGCGCTCCGATGATCATCAACGTGGACGCAAACAGAGCAAATCGGACTTCGCTGAACGGGCCAAAATTGCTGTGAATCCATTGTATAAACGTATACACGCCGAGAAAAAGGCCGGCGAGAAAAATGGCAAAACCGACGGCCAATCCTCGTTCGAGATTAAAAATTCTAAACATTTTGTTTAAAAATTCTCCCTGGGGGATGAAATTTTGCGTCACCGCGTAAATCCTTGCATAGATGCCGAGAAGAATAATTTGGTAGCCGAGAATGGTGAAAAGGCTTCCGAGCACCATAATGTGCGCATCCACTAAACGGCCGCCAAGCTTTATCGGACCGGGCAGCAAGAGGATCATCGCCGCCAGGCCGGTGATGAACAAAAAGAAACCGGGCCACAGGTAGAGATACGAGGGGCTGTGCAGCAGCATGAAGCGAAGGTGCCGCCAGCCGTCGCGAAACGAGCGGAGATGCGGCGCACCGCTGCGTCCGTCGGGATAGAGCGTAATGGGAATTTCCGTTATTTTGAGGTCGAGCAGCGCCGCCTTGATGACCATCTCGGAGGCGAACTCCATTCCCGCCGTTTGCAGCGCCATTTTTTGATAAGCCGTTTTGGTAAACGCGCGCATACCGCAGTGGGCGTCGGATATGCCGGATCGAAAAAAGATGTTCAAGATGCCGGTCAGAATCGGGTTGCCGACGTAACGATGCAGCCACGGCATGGCGCCTTTTCGATATTGCCCTTGAAACGGGCGCCCATAACCAGGTCATAGCCCTGTTGCAACTTTTCCACAAACCTGCCGATATCGGTAAAGTCGTACGAGTCGTCGGAGTCGCCGATGACGATGTACTCGCCCCGGGCCGCGGCGATGCCGGCGCGGTAGGCGTTGCCGTAGCCTTTTCTCTTTTCCTCCACAAGTCGCGCGCCCAACGAACGGGCGATCTACTGGGAGCCGTCTGTGGAGCCGTTGTCGGCGACAATGACCTCGCCATCGATATCGAGTTTCTTGAGCGTATCCTGCGCTTTTTTTATACAGATGCCCAGCGTCTCATGCTCATTCAAGCAGGGCATCACAACAGACACAAGCATAACGTTTATTCCCCGCTGCTTTATGAAAATATTGATAAAATCGAGATTCTAAACGATCATTGACCGGTTCCCTTTAAAACCGCGGGAATGGTTTTGGCTATAATATAAAAATCAAGTTGAATGGACCAGCGATCTATATATTCCAGATCGAGCTTCATCCACTCGTCGAAACGCAATTGATTTCGTCCGCCGATTTGCCATAAACATGTCAGTCCCGGCCTCATGCTAAAGCGCCGTTTCTGCCAACGTTTTTCGATGCCCTCTACATCTCTCACCGGCAGCGGCCGCGGCCCGACCAGGCTCATGTCGCCTCGCAGCACATTGATAAGCTGCGGCAGCTCATCGAGGCTGGTTCTGCGAAGCCATTTGCCGACCGGGGTGCTCCGCGGATCGTCCAGGATCTTGAACGCCGGCCCGTCCGCTTCATTGAGATGCTCCAGTTGCTTCTGCATTCCTTCCGCGTTTTCCACCATGGTGCGGAATTTGATCATTTTAAACTTTCGGCGATTATAGCCAATTCTCTCCTGCTTGAAAAAGACCGGCCCGGAGGAGGTCATCTTGATGAGAGAGGCAATAATGACAAACAAAGGGGATAAAAGCAACAACGCGGTTGCTGAAAAAACGATATCAATGATCCTTTTTAGCCACAAATATTCGAGCTGATGCGGCGACCCGGTGTAAACCGTCAAGATCGGTTCGCCGTCGATTTCAATGGCCGATGTTCTCAGCGTCTGAAATTCGAACCAGTTTGAGGGTACGCGACAGACGATGCCCAAATCCTGGCAAATGGAAATGGTGTCGCGAATTTTTTCATAATAAGTATTGACGGGTAAAACGATATAAACCTCGTCGACCACATGATTTTCGAGATAGTTGGGCAAATCCTCCAAAGAGCAAAG
>JAJRST010000263.1 GCA_024278645.1 bacterium
CCGGCGGAACAGAGAACGCTGAGCTTGCTGTTCAAGACTTCCGGCGGCATCGAGTTCAATTTTAACAGCGGCCTCGCCCTCGCCATTGGCGCTGACTATCGATTTACCGGAACGGATTGGTTGGACCAGCGACCCACCGGGGATATGAATGACGGCATTACTTCCGTGTGGGCCGGTCTGAGCTACTACTTTACCAAAAAAGATCCCTCCGACCTGGACGGCGATAACATACCCAAGGAGCTTGATCTGGATTTGTATCGCCCGGAAGACAGAAACGGCTTTTGGGATCACGACGGCAAACCGGATTTCGGCAAGTCGGCGCAAAAGAAAAAAGCCCCCATTGTCATTCACTACCCGATCTTTCGGGCAGAAGAGGGGCGGGATTTGAAAATAAAAGCCGTCATTACCTCTGAAGTGCCGTTGCGCACGGCTACCGTTCTTTATCGTACGCGCGGCACGAAAAAGTGGAAATTGGCGCCGCTTAAAAACTCCAGTGATATGTATTATGAGACGGTGATTAAAGGATCAAACGTTACGACGGCGGGATTGGAATACTGCGTTATTGCTGTGGACAATGATTTAAAAGGCATAGGTTATTCAGGGCTCCCGAAACGGCCCATACAGGTAAAAGTTGAAAAGAGTGGTCGCAACTGGCGGATTGTTGCAGGAATAGTTGCATTCTTTGGATGGGGCGCCGCAACATATATTGTAATGAGGAAGCAAAATATTTAGGAGATTGAACATGAAACGCCTGTTCTGGATTTTTTCTTTATTGTTCATCCTTGCTGTTTCAGTGGGCTTTTTAACATCGTGCGCAGGAACCCAGGCCGACCCTTATTCGGATGAAGGCCTGGCGCCCGACGAGGGCGGCATCCTTGAGGGAGAAGGGACGTCCGGCGAGGAAGATGTGTTGCGTTTGTTGGGAATTACCGACGAGGAATCCACGAAACCTGCCGAGGAGGATACCGCCGTTGATAATATGCAGGTTTTACAGGAAGAAATAAATCGTTTGGAAAATGAAGTCTCTTCCAAGGACAGAGAAGTGGCGACCTTACAGGCGCAGCTCCAGGAAAAAGATGCAATTCTCCAGCAAAAGGAACAAGACCTGGCCAGGGTAAAAGCGAGCGGCGGCCCCGTCTCTTACAGCGGCGCCGCATTGTCTTCTTTTCGCGCCCGGTATGACCAGGCGCTAAGCTTATACAACAGCCGCAGGTACAACGAAGCAATAGCTGCATTTGATCAACTTTTAAACTCCGGTGAAAACAACTCGCTCATTGATAACTGTCAATATTGGAAAGGCGAAGCTTATTATGGCCTTTCCAATTATGAACAAGCCATCCTGGAGTTTCAAAAGGTTTTCGCCTACCCCAATTCCAACAAACTTGACGATGCTCAGCTAAAACTCGGTCTGTGCTATATGAAGCTCAATAATTACGATCGCGCGAAACTCGAGTTCGAAAAACTTTTGCGCGAATATCCTGACAGCGAGTATGTCGGTAGGGCCAGATCATATCTCAGTCGACTATAATATCTATTTTTGAAGGTGACTTTTGTCACCTTTTTTTTTGATTGCAATTCATGAAAAAAAAGTGCATATTATGTGTTCTGAATTTTAATTATAACCGATGATCGGGGATGCATTGACAAGCTTGTTTATAATATCGGGATTTCTCAATGAAAAGTAAATTAAAAATACTATTTCTTTCCTCCGAGGTGTCGCCTTTTGCCAAAACAGGAGGGTTGGCCGACGTCTCTCGCTCTCTGCCGAAAGCGCTTTTTGAAATGGGACATGACGTTCGCGTTATCATGCCAAAGTATGGGCCGATCAGCGAACGAAAATATATCCTTCGTGAAGTCATTCGCCTTAAAAAGATTCCCATCCGGATGGCGGGCAAAGAGCATGTCACCAATGCGAAATCCGCTTTTATACCGGACTCCAAAGTGCAGGTTTACTTTTTGGATTACAAGCACTACTTTGGGCGGCCGGACCTGTATGTCGATTCCAAGACGGGAAAGGACTACCCTGACAACGCAGAGCGATTCATGCTTTTCAACAGAGCCGTCCTCGAAACGACAAAACTTCTGCACTGGCAGCCGGACGTCATTCACTGCAACGACTGGCAGACGGCCATGATTCCGTGGCTGCTGAAGCATGAATATGCGGATGATCCGTTTTTCGAAAATACAAGAACGCTTTTATCCGTGCACAATCTTGCCTACCAGGGAAGCTTTGATAAATCTGTCGCTCCTAAAATCGGGCTGGAGGATGATTCTGACAATGGAAGCGAGTTCGAGATTTATGGCAAAATCAATTTTTTAAAAACTGGATTGGTTTTCGCTGACGCGATCACAACGGTGAGTCCCACTTATGCCCGGGAAATTCAAAACGACGAAGAGTTGAGCGCCGGTCTGCAAAGCGTCTTGCAGTCCAGAAAGAATGACATTTATGGCATTTTGAACGGCGTTGATTATTCAATTTGGGATCCGGAAAAGGATGATCTCATTGCGGCAAACTATTCTGCAAATGACCTCAGCGGCAAGCTGGACAATAAAAAAGTTCTCGCCGAGACGGCGGGGCTGCCGTTCGACGAAAAAGTCCCGATCATCGGCATGGTTTCCAGGCTGGTCGACCAAAGGGGTTTGACCTTCTTGCCGACGTGATCGACAAAATTCCCGCCTTGAAGAGCCAATTGATCGTTCTTGGGCTGGGAGAAGAGAAATACCAAAAGCTGCTTTTAAAGGCGGCAAAGGAACGGCCTGACAATATCGCCGTTTTTCTGAAATTTGATGAACAACTGGCCCATTTGATCGAAGCGGGAGCGGACATCTTTCTCATGCCGTCCCGTTTCGAACCCTGCGGCTTGAACCAGATGTATAGCCTGAAATATGGTACAGTGCCTGTGGTTCGAAGGACAGGCGGCCTTGCCGATACAATTGTCGATTTCATCCGGGACCCGGAAAAGGGCAACGGTTTTGTTTTCGACGCCTATGAAAGCAAGGCGATGCTTAATGCTCTTCAAAATGCCGTAAAGGCGTTTCAGGATCAAAAGACATGGAAGAAAATTCAAAAGCGGGGCATGAGAGCAAACTTTTCCTGGAAGGCCGCCGCTGAAAATTATGTAAAGGTATACCAAAAGCTGGAATATAAGAAAAAAGGTTGATGTTGCCGGTAATTTTTTGCCTGTATTAGTGTGGGACAACTTTGTATCGTGACTTTACAAGGTGTCCCTTTTTTATTCTAAAATTGCATCGCGAACCCATTCTGTCGCCGTTGGCGACCGCTTTTCTTCGTTGGCGTTACTTTCTCACCCTCTCCTAAGTTGATGTAATAATTGAACTACCTCCACAGTGGCGTATATCCTTTTTCCTTCTCTTGCAATTCGAAGCCTCGCTTGTCGACTGGCGCCAACTTTGCAATTTATCCGATGCTATAATAATACGGCAGTAGAGGAAAGAGCAGCGGCGATTCCCTGAAAGGCAAAAATTACAGGTTAAGGATTATATGGAAGGCATTGAAATTCAAGAGTATAGAGTGGGTGCGTTAAAAGACGTTGCCCTGTTCAAAACAAACGGATATATCGACACAAATACGTCGCCCGAACTGCAAAAGCATCTTGGTCAAACGATGGAGGATGGCATAAGTCAATTTGTGATCGATATGGGCGGCGTTCAATATGTAAGCAGTGCGGGATGGGGTGTTTTTGTGGGTGAAATACGCGGCTTGCAGGAAAAAGGCGGCGATTTAAAGATTACACAAATGTCGTCCGAGGTTTATGAAGTTTTTGAAATGCTCGAGTTTAACAGAATATTGAAAAGCTACGATACGATAGAAGAGGCGATCGAAGATTTTGACTTTTCGCGCAATTTGAACGCCCTGCTTGCCTCCGGCGTTGATGTACAAGAGTCGGATAGCAATGTTACAATAACGCGGCCGCCGGAACGGACGGAGCCATCGATCGACTCGGCGCCAGCGTTCGCCGAATCAATGGCAAATGAAAAGCCGCCGATTGTGCATCACAAAAAACGGCCGCAACATACGCCGCAAGTCGATGAACCTAATTTGCCTCTCAACGAAAAGATTAAAAAGATTGTCCTTGAGAACCCAATCCTTGGCGTTTGGGGTATAAAGCGGATGCTGTATTCGCCGCGATTCGGCTATAATAAGATCGGCCTTTACAAGCTTTACAAGATACTGAAAAGAATGTCCCTGGATACGAAAGCAAAACGATTTCGCTATTTTCGATCCAGGTAAAATCTTTTTACAGAATA
>JAJRST010000264.1 GCA_024278645.1 bacterium
CAAGGGCATTGTGTTGGCGGTCAATAAATGGGACTTGATCGAAAAAGAGACCATGACCGCCCGCAAATTTGAACTGGAGCTGATGGACCAGGTGCGCGATTTACAGTATATGCCCATACTGTTTATTTCAGCGCTCACCCGCCAGCGCATCTTTAAAATTCTGGACACGGCCATTTCAGTGAATAGCGAGCGGCAAAAAATTGTTCCGACGGCGGAATTGAACAGATTTTTGCGGGACGCGATCGAGGAGCATCATCCGCCGGCGTTCGGCACAAAATGGATAAAAATGAAATATATGACGCAAATCAAATCAAAGCCGCCGTTGTTCGCCTTTTTTGTCAATGAACCCAAGGGCGTAAAAAAGAATTACCGGAATTATCTGGAAAATAAACTGCGGGAACAATTCGGTTTTTTCGGCGTGCCAATCCGTATGACTTTCCGCAAGAAAAGCAGATGAACAAAGATGCAACGCTATGACTAGATATTGGATGACGATTCTTCTTATCATCACCTCGTCTGTTTTCGCCGGCGCCGAAAACATCACCTTGCACCAAGCACTACAAAGCGACTTGCAAAACGGACTCCTCACCAGGGCCGAGTATGTCGCCTTGCAATTGCTGGGCATTGAAAATTCTCCTCGCCTTCCCGAACGTTATAAATCATATCCGAAACATATCACGCGAATGGGCACGGGGCTTATGCTGGAAGCCAGCGCCCTGGTGGACAAAGTGTCCGGCCGCGAACAACGCCTGCTAAAGTCGGCCCTTTACCGACCCGACAATTTGCCTTTGTCCATGCAAAGCCCTTCAGGTTTGTTCAAGCTGCATTACACGGACGTCGGTCATAATGCCGCCGCCGATACTTTTGTCGCCTTGGCCGCCGACGCTTTTGATGACAGCTATGACCTCATCGTCAATACGCTGAAGTTTGATCCGCCGCCTCGGGATGACGTCGACGGCCCGCAATACGACGTCTATATTTACAACCTCGGCGATTACGGCATGACCACGCCGGACAACCCTGCGCCGTCGGAGGAGCATCCCCATGGCGCCACAAGCTTCATTCACATGGACAATTCATTCGACAGAACCTACACCAAAGGCGTCGACGGCATGTTGGTGACCACGGCGCACGAGTTCTTTCACATGGTGCAGATCGGCTATCGGAATTTTACCACTTCGGACTTTGATTCGCGGTGGCTGTTTGAAGGCTGCGCCGTGTGGATGGAAGATTACGCTTATGACGACATTAACGACTATTTCCAATACATGCCTTACTACTTTACCAATCTGCAAAAGTCGTTTTACACCTTTAACGGTTTGCACGAATACGGCTCCAGCGTTTTTTACATGATGCTGCAACAGAAATACGGCCCCGAGATCATTCGCAAAATATGGGAGCAGTTTTCCAAACAGGGCGTCTTTGAAGCGCTGGACGAAGCCTTGCGCCAACAGGGGAGCAGCTTTGAGATCGAATTGACCGACCACATGGTGTGGAATTATTTTACCGGCTCGCGCGCCATTCCCGAATTGTACTATGCCGAAGGAGAGCACTATCCGGAGGTGCAGCCGGACCAAACGAACAGCATTGAAACGACTCTCAGCTTTTCCGACAACGCCAGTCTTTTGAGCGCGCATTTTATCAAAGTCGAGCCGGAAGATTTCGGCGAACTCCGTGTTCAGCCCGAAATGGACTCGCCTGAGCACTGGATGTACGCCGTCATCAACCATCCGGAAGGCGGCGAGGCCGCGGTCTCCATGTCCGCCGGAAGCAATTCAATATTGTTGCCGGACATCACGCCGGCGAGCAGTGTTTATGTCATTCCGACAAATGTGCATATACCGCGTACAAGTAAGCCCGACGAGACGGAGCAATACGATTTTACCCTGAATCTTGGCGAAATCGAGGATGTGCAAGCCGGCATTCAGTCCATTGCTCCCAATCCGTTTCAACCTCATCTGCACACACAAGGGGTTCACATCAACGTGCGCCTGACGGTCAAGACGGAAAGGTTGGCTTTTTATATTCTGTCGGAATATGGAGCTGTCATCTACAACGAGACCACCCTTTTCGATTCGCCGAAAAAGGGCGATTTTGCTTTGTTTTGGGATGGAAGTTCGAACAGCGGCCGGCCCGTCGCTTCAGGCGTTTACGTCGTCTATATTCATGCGGCTCAGGAAATTTCTCCCGGCAAGATCGCTGTTCTGCGCTAATATTCGGTACAATGTTTTACATCCGATTTTAGAAAATTATTGATATTCATTGATATTTATTTCATATTTAGTGGTTTTAATTTCAGAGGATTGTTCCGGCGTATGATGCGTGACAATAACAAGCCAAGGCGACTTGTGATAACGGAATGCTGTTGAATATTGAATGCTAAAAGCAAAGGTTGACAGATGATGACACGCAGGAATTTTATGAAAAAGAGCGCGGCGGCCGCGACGGTTTCATTAACGGCGGCTTCATGGTCTCGCGTCCTGGGCGCCAACGATGAAATTCGCGTCGGCGTGATTGGGTTTAACAGCAAGGGCAGACAACATATTAATGTATTTCACAATCTTAAAGGCGTACGCGTCGCCGCTTTATGCGATGCGGATCAGGCCATTATTGACCGGGAAGTTGCAAAATTCAAGGAGCGCGGCGAACCGGTGAAGACCTTTCAGGATATGCGCGATCTTTACGATCAAAAGGACATCGACGCCGTGGTCATTGCCACGCCAAACCACTGGCATACCCTGGCGGCGATATGGGCCATGCAGGCGGGCAAGGATGTGTACGTGGAAAAGCCTGTTTCGCACAATATGTGGGAAGGCCGGAAGCTCGTCGAGGCGGCGAGAAAGTATAGTCGCATCGTGCAGAGCGGCATGCAAAACCGATCCGACGTCGGCTTGCGCGCTTTCAAGGAGTATCTCGATTCCGGCGCCCTCGGCAAAGTGAAGTGGGCGCACGGCCTGTGGTTCAAGCGACGCAACTCCATCGGCAAGGTCGATGGGCCGCAGCCGATTCCCGGCACTGTGGATTATGATTTGTGGACAGGGCCGGCCGACCTCGAACCCTTGATGCGCGAGCGCTTGCACTACGACTGGCATTGGCGCTGGAACACCGGAGACGGCGATATGGCCAATATCGGCGTGCACCAGATTGACGACTGTCGCTTCCTCGCCGGTTTGGACGGCGTCCCCAAAAGCGTGATCAGTTTCGGCCAACGATGGGGCTACGACGACGACGGCCAAACGCCGAATACGCAAGTGGCCTTGTTTGAATATGACATTCCCCTGATCATTGAAATTCGCGGTTTGCCGATGAAAAAGAACGTCAATGCCATGGATCACGTTAAAGGCGTACGCGCCGGCGAAATCATCATGTGTGAAAAGGGCTATTTTGCCGGAGGCCGCGGCGGCGGCTGGGTTTACGATTTTGACGGTAAAAAAGTCAAGCAATTTCCCGGCGACGGCGGCGGCACGCATCAGGCCAATTTCATCGAAGCGGTGAGAAAACAGGATCGCTCGATTCTGCATTCCGAAGTTGAAGAGGGCCACTATTCCGCCCTGGTGTGTCATCTCGCCAATATCAGCTATCGCATCGGCCACGATTCGACGTTCGCCGATGTCGAGGCGGCGGTTCGGAATGATCCGAAAACATTGGAGCGCGCCAAAAATATGCAGCAACATCTCGCCAATAATGAGATCGACCTTGCTGCGCGTCCGGTCAAGTTGGGCGCCGATCTGAAGTTTGATACGGTGAACGAAAAGTTTGTCGGCGACTGGTCTTACGAAGCGAATATGTTTCTCTCGCAAAATTATCGCGAACCTTTCCTTGTGCCCGATAAATTTTAACGCCCGGATAAATATTATGAAAAAAGACGAGGCTTTTGGCTCGTTTTTTTTTGCTATTATGGAACAAAGGATTTCCCATGATTTTATCCGGGGATGATGTAAAAGATTGTCATTCAATCGCGGGTACAGGTCTGTAATTAATGATAAAACAAGAGTTAATGAGACGGTTGAAAGGTCGGTGATCTGCGTTGGAGGCATAGGGATCAAAACCGACAAATCTTGTATTTTACACTAAATATTTAGTATATTTTTCAACCGTACAAGTTACCAAGCCAATGAGGAGTTGCAATGAAAAGAAACCTGCTTCTGCTATCCCTTTTTTTTATTATCGTTTGTTTTGCAGCCGTTGAACATCTCGGCGCCGCCGATTGGCCGCAATTTCGGGGGCCAAATCGCGACGGCCATTCTCCCGAAACGGGCTTATTGAAGAGCTGGCCGCAAGACGGACCGCGTCTGCTGTGGAGCTACGAAGGCCTGGGCGGCGGTTGGGGCTCGGCCTCGATTGCCGGGGGAATCGTTTATATAGTCGGCGACGTCGACAAAAAAGAGACGCTTTTCGCCCTCGATGCCAAAGGAAATCTCCTGTGGAAGACCACTTTCGGCGACCGCTGGAAACGCTCCTTTCCCAATGCGCGCACCACGCCCACGATCGTCGGCGACAGAATTTATGTCAACAGCGGTCGCGGCAAGGTCGTCTGTTTCGACAAGTCGGGCGCCATAAAATGGCAGGTGCAAACCGTGGAAAAGTTTGGCGGCAAATATCACAATTGGGGCATCGCCGAATCGCCGCTGGTGGTCGACAATCTGGTCATCGCCACGCCGGGCGGAAAAAACGCTTCCATCGTGGCGCTGGACAAAAATAGCGGCAAGACGGTATGGACGACCAGGGAACTCAGCGAGAAGAGCAATTACTGCTCGCCCATCCTCATCGAACGCGGCGGCAAGAAAATTATCGCCACCATGTTGGAGGACCATTTTGTGGGCATCGACGCCGCTGACGGCAAGGTGTTGTGGAAAGATGCGTTCGACGATTACTTTCCCCACGCCAAGGATATCAATCCCGTAAGCCCGATTTACCATGAGGGCGCAATTTACACCACCAGCGGCTATGACGACGGCGGCGCTCTGTACGATCTTTCCGCCGACGGCCTGTCCATTAAACGGGTGTGGGTCGACAGCACCCTGGATGTGCATCATGGCGGCGTCGTGCTTGTCGACGGCGTCATCTATGGCTCCAACTGGCAGGGCAACCGCAACGGCGACTGGGTGGCCCTGGACTGGGAAACCGGCAAGGTGCTTTACGAGCACAAGTGGGTGAACAAGGGGCCCATCATTGCCGCGGACGGCATGCTTTACCTCTATACGGAAAAAGAGGGCAAGGTGGGATTGGTGAGACCGAATCCGAAGAAATTCGATCTGGTCAGCTCTTTCACCGTTCCGCTTGGCAATGGTGAGCACTGGGCGCATCCGTCCATCAGCGACGGCCGTCTGTACATCCGGCACGGCGATGCGCTGATGGTTTACGACATCAAGGCAAAATAAGGAACGAGTTCAGCAAGCCGCCACTGCTCGTGGGCGCAGAATTTTTGTATAGCATTCATCGTGTTATTGTATGTATATTGACGCCGGCGTATTATTTAAATCAATTATTGGCTTTTCACAAAGGATGAGGGTCTTATGCGTAAATTTTTCCTGCTCTTTGTTTTGATTTGCATGGCAAGTGTTGCATCGGCGGATGTGATCTCGCAGTGGCGCGGTCCCAACCGGGACGGCATCTATCCCGGTGAAAAGCTGCTGAAACAATGGCCGAAAAAAGGGCCGAAATTGTTGTGGCGCGCGGATGGGCTGGGAATCGGCTTTTCCTCGCCGGCCGTCACCCCGGATCGCGTTTACGTGACATCGCTCATCGGTTCCGAGGGCTGGTTGTTCGCCTTTGACCACAGCGGCGCGCTGCAGTGGAAGGTGAACTATGGGCCGGAATGGGACAAGGGACACAAGGGGACGCGCACCACGCCGGCGGTCGTCGACGACAAAATCTATCTTATCAGCGGCGTCGGCGTCATCACTTGCCTGGACGCGAAGGGCAAGCTGTTGTGGACGGTGGATATGAAAGAAAAGTTCGGCGCTGTGGTGCTTCATTGGGGCATCGCCGAGTCGCCGCTGGTGGACGGAGATAAAATTTATTGCACGCCGGGCGGCCCCGGGGCGCTCGTCGCGGCCCTCAATCGTCATACGGGCGCCGTCGTCTGGACGACGAAAAGCAATGGTGAAACTTCGGGCTATTGTTCTCCCAGGCTCATCACTCACAACAATAAAAAAATTCTGGCGACCATGACCGAAAGGTCGGTTGTAGCGATCGATCCGAAGACCGGCGTTCTTTTATGGCGACAGCCGCACGTCACAAAATATGACATTAATCCCAACACGCCGCTGTATAAAGACGGCCTGGTGTACACATTCAGCGGCTATGGCACGGGCAGCCAGATGTTCAAAATTGCGGCGGACTGCAAAAGCGCCAAAATAATCTGGGCCAACGACACGCCCGACAACCAAATGGCCGGCGCGGTTCTGATTGACGGCTATATCTATTCTTCCGGCCACAACAACCGCGGCTGGGCATGCCTGGATTGGAAGACCGGGGGCCTGCAATGGAGAAGCCGCGACCATGGCGGCAAAGGCCCGATCATTTACAGCGACGGTATGCTCTATATCTACAGTGAAAAAGGCGACGTAGTGCTCGCCAGGCCGAATCCCAAAAAGTTTGAACCGGTGAGCGCCTTTAAACTCAGGGACGGCTCCGGTACGCATTGGGCGCACCCGGTCATCCGCGACGGCAGGCTCTACATCCGCCACGGCGATGTGCTGATGGTTTACGATATTGCGGCAAAATAACAGCTTGCGCACCGACATAATAATCTTGAGGACTAACGATGCGTCTGTTTTTGCTCTGTTTGATTTTTGTACAATTTGCTCATGCCGGCGTTCTGTCGCAATGGCGCGGCTTGCAGCGCAACGGCCATTACTCTGATAATTTTTTGTTGCAAACCTGGCCGGAGGGAGGGCCGGAAAAACTTTGGCACGTCGACAATCTTGGCAAGGGCTTTACTTCCGCCGCGGTGACGAGTGACCGGATCTATATTACCGGTGTCTTTGGCGACGAGGGTTGGCTGTTCGCTTTTAATCATGATGGAAAACTATTGTTCAGGAAATCATACGGGCCGGAGTGGACGCGAAACTATGCAGGCACCCGCAGCACGCCTGTGGTGGTCGACGATCTCATCTACCTGGAGAGCGGTCAGGGCGTCGTCTATTGTCTGCGCGCTTTAGACGGTTCGCAGGTGTGGGCGGTCGATCTGTTGAAAAAGTTCCATTCGAGAAACATCGATTGGGGCATGACAGAGCAATTGCTGGTCGACGGCGATCGCATCTATTGCACGCCCGGCGGCCCGCGGGTGGGCATGGTCGCACTTGATCGATTGACCGGAAAGACCATTTGGACCAGTCCGGGAAACGGCGAGTTGTCATCGTATTGCTCCCCCATTTTAGTGAATCACAACGGCATCCGTATGCTCATCACTATGCTGCAGAAATCGGTGATCGGGGTGAACGCAGAGACCGGCGAGCTGTTGTGGCGGCGGTCGTTTCCAGCGCCGTACGACATCCACGCCAACATGCCAATCTATCATGACGGAGGCGTCTATGTTCAAGCCGGCGAAGGTGGAATCGGCATGGTGTTGAAAATAGCGGCGGATGGCAAAAGCGTCGCCGTGCTCTGGGAGAATGACAACATGGACACCCTCACCGGCCATGCCGTCCTGATCGACGGCTTTATCTACGGCGCAGGCTATCCGCGAAAAGGCTTTCAGGCGCTGGACTGGAACACGGGCGTTTCCCAATTTGAGGCCAGGGATTTTACACGCAGCAACGTCATTGTCGCCGCCGGCAGAATTTATGTTTACACGGAAAAGGGCGTCGTCGGTCTTGTGAAACCGAATCCGAAAAAGTTCGAGCTGCTCAGTTCATTCAGAATCAGGGAAGGAAGCGGCCCACACTGGGCGCACGTTGTCATTCACGATGGCCGCATGTATATCCGCCACGGCGATGTACTGATGGTCTACGATATTCGGGAAAAGTAATGGATTGCTGCATATCCCGGGAACGTGAATTGGCGGCGCCGAAAGCAATGACACATGTCGAAATTTGAGATGCAAAAACTCGCAACCCCGCAAATGTTCACCGCTATTTTTACGATTTTGGCGGCGGTCGTTCTGCTCGTCTGGTTTTTCAGCAACCCGGTTGCCGATTTCACCGAATTCAAGCCGGGCATGGACAACCGCCCCGAAGGCATGAGCATGGCCGAAGCGGTGGATATCGGCTCTTTTTTTGCGGCCTTTGCCGGCGAGCCGGCGACCATTAGCGCCGAATGGCCGCGTTTTCGCGGGGCCGATTTTGACAACATCTCCAAGGAACGCGTAAAGCTGGCCGACGGCTGGGGCGACGCCGGCCCCAATGTGCTATGGTCGATCGAGTTGGGCGAAGGTCATGCCGGACCGGTGGTCGCCGACGGCCGCGTCTTTGTGCTCGATTATGATGAAGAAAACAAACGCGATCTGCTGCGCTGCATTTCCCTGGAGGATGGTCGGGAAATATGGCAGCGAGGTTATGACATCCACATCAAACGCAACCACGGCATATCGCGCACCGTGCCTGCTGTTCAGGACAACTATGTGGTGACCATGGGGCCGCTGAGCCAGGTGATGTGCGTCACCGCCGATTCCGGGAAATTCAAGTGGGGCATCGACGTGGCGCGCCAGTTTGAAAGCGAGCCGCCGCTGTGGTATACCGGGCAATGCCCGCTCATCGACGACTCGGTGGCCGTGATCGCCACCGGCGGCAAGGCCTTGCTCATCGGCGTTCATCTGGAAACGGGAGACATCCTCTGGCAGACGCCCAACCCGGATGGCTGGGAAATGTCGCATTCATCGGTGATGCCGATGACCATATATGGGAAAAAGCTGTACGTGTACAGCGCCATCGGCGGTCTGGTCGGCGTTTCCGCGGATTCCGGCAGCGTCGGCAAAGTCTTGTTCAGCACAACAGAATGGTCGCCGTCGGTCGTGGCGCCGTCTCCCGTTTATATTGGCGACGGCAAAATATTTGTCACCGCCGGTTACGGCGCCGGCGGCATATTATTTCAGGTCAAGGAAGAAAACGGGCAGTGGAGCATGGAGACGCTGCAGAAATTTAAACCCGAAGAGGGACTGTGCGCGGAACAGCAAACGCCGATCTTGCTTGACGGTCATCTGTTCTCGATTCTGCCCAAGGACGCCGGGCCGCGGCGCAATCAATTCGTCTGCGCTCCCGCCGATGACCCGACGAATATCCTGTGGACCAGCAGTCGCGATGCGCGCTTCGGCCTGGGCCCTTTTCTCGTCGCCGACGGCAAGTTTTTCATCCTCGATGACGACGGCATGCTGACCATCGCCAAAGCGACGGCGAAAGAGTATGTTCAGCTTTCACAAACGCAAATTCTTGACGGCGTGGACGCCTGGGCGCCCATGGCCATCGTCGCCGGACGGCTGCTGCTTCGTGATTCGCACAGAATGGTGTGTCTTGATGTGAAGGCGCATTAATCGCCGTGCGGCCGAACTCGGCGACCGAAGGGTGCATACCCCGTTATGTCGAGCGCTGCAAAAGGAGGCTGTATGCAAAAAAGCAAAAGCGATAAAATCCTCACCGCGGTGATTGTCGTCATCTCCGTGGCCGGGCTCGTTTATTTCGGCCTGTCCGCCATCAAGGATGACAGCAAACGCGCCGGCGAGAATCCGTTTGAATACAAACTGGACTTTTTTGAAAACAGCGGCGCGGACAAGATTGCCTACGAGGAACACAAAACGATCCCTCTGACTCTGAAAGAGTCCTATGCCATTGCGATTGACGCGAATGACAAATTGTATGTCTCCGGCGACAGGACATTGTTGATCTTCGACAGGGATGGACGGCGGAAGGCCGTCATCACCCTGGACCAGCCGGTCAGCGCCCTGGATGTGGATGCCAACGGCGACATCTATTGCGCCGCCGGAGAGCACATCGAGGTTCTCGACTCCACCGGCGTGAAAAAGGCCCGATGGGAGGATCTCGGCGATGATGCAATTCTGACCTCCATCGCCGTGGGCGAGGCGGATGTCTATGCCGCGGACGCCGGACAGTTGCTGGTCTGGCGTTTCAATAAGGACGGCGATATTCTCGGCAAAATAGGCGAAAAGGACGAGGCGCGGGATATTCCCGGATTCATCATCCCCAGCCCCTATTTCGATGTGCTCATCGACGCCGACGGATTTTTGTGGGCGATCAACACGGGACGGCATCAGTTCGAAAACTACTTTCCCGACGGCGGGCTGCGCTCTTCCTGGGCGAGGACGTCGATGACCGTCGACGGATTCAGCGGCTGCTGCAACCCTTCGCATGTGGCGCTGCTGCCGGACGGCTCTTTCGTCACCTCGGAAAAGGGCATCCCGCGCGTGAAAATTCACAATCGCATCGGCGAGTTTGTCTGCCTCGTCGCTGCGGCGAATCAATTCGATCGTGGGACGGTTGGTCTGGATCTGGCCGTGGATTCGCAGGCGCGGATTTATGTGCTCGACCCGAAACGCAGACAGGTGCGCATTTTCAGAAAAATGGAGGCGGAACAATGAAGTTGAATCGAAGAGAGTTTATAAAATCCGCTGCCCGCACCGGCCTTTTGGCGATGTTCGGCGTGGCCGGAGCCGCGGGATGGCGCCACAAAAAGATCAGCACAAAAGCCAATGGCGGCTGTTCCGTCAATCCGAGCTGCCGGGGGGGCGGGCAGTTTGCACCTTGCACGAAAGAGATAAAAAAAGAATGGAAACAGGCGAATGGCGTCGAGGGTTGACTGTGTTAAACCGGAGGGCGCAGTGATCGCAGGATTGTTATAGTTGTTCTCGACGGGCTTTTCCGATTTAATGCAAAAACGTAAATTAGAAAGCTGAGGAGACAAGGATATAATAGAGTGAACTTTGCAAATAATCCTGTCTTCAAATTGTTTTGCCCGAAATAGTTTTGCCTTTTATTATTTTGTTTTTCTCTGATTTTCAGGAGTTAGTTATGGCGGAAAAAAGCAGGCGAGCGTTCTTAAAATCCGGGTTGAATACCGCCGCCGCATTGGCTATCGGCGGCGTCTCCGGACTGGCGTTGAGCAAATCGAAAAGCGACGACATGGTCTGGCAGCTTGACCCCACGGTCTGCGTGCAATGCGAAAAGTGCGCCACCAACTGCGTGCTGCCGGAATCGGCCGTCAAAGCGGTGCACTCGTTTTCCATGTGCGGCTATTGCGATTTGTGCAGCGGCTACCTGGAGCCGGGGGCCAAATCCCGCGACACCGGCGCCGAAAGTCAGCTCTGCCCCACCGGCGCCATAAAAAGGACGTTTATTGAAAAGCCCTATTTTGAATACAAGATTGACGAAAAACTGTGCATCGGCTGCGGCAAGTGCGTCAAGGGCTGCGGCGCATTCGGCAACGGTTCGCTCTATCTGCAGGTGCGGCACGATCGCTGTGTGAACTGCAACGAGTGCTCCATTGCCCGCTCCTGCCCTTCGCAGGCGTTCACGCGCGTTCCCGCGGCCACGCCCTACATTCTGCGCGGCGAGGAGCGGCAGCGATATGTAAAAGAAATTTGATCGGATGAACTGCAATGTCTGCTGAAAAACCAATCCGCCTCCAAGGCTCGAAGACGCGAAAGGCGGAAAATAGTAAATATGAATAATCCAAAAGGATATAATTGAGAAACGGCAAAAAAGAAAAAATCCTGTCTATCCGGTTAATCCGGTCGAATTTTTTAACATACGAGAGAACCAAAGGCAAACTCGATAACCGATGAAAAAACGAATCCTGATATTGCTGCTTTTCCTGGCGGTCGTCGCCTCCGCGTCGCCGATCCAGAGGTTTCCCAAGCCGGATTTTGAATCGGGCTACGAGCGTCCC
>JAJRST010000265.1 GCA_024278645.1 bacterium
ATCAGCGCCTCCCAGATGCCGCCGGCGAGCACGCTGGCGTCGACGCTGCCGCCGAGCGACTGCACCTGCATGAACGCCTTGATCATGCCGGTGACCGTGCCCAAAAAACCGATGAGCGGCGCAATGGCGGCGATAGTGCCCAAAATGCCGAGATTGCGTTCCAGGTGGTAGACTTCGGATTGCGCCGCCGATTCGATGGCGTCCTTTATCTCCTCGCGCGGACGGTTGTGTTTGGCCAGGCCGGCGGCAGTGATTTTGGCGATCGGCCCCGGCGTCGATTTGGCCAGGTCGATGGCTTCGTCGACCCTGTTGCGCAGCAGCATGTTTTTCACCTGCAATACAAAAGTGCGCGTGTTGATCTGAATTTTACGAAGCACAATGAGACGTTCAAATAAAATGGCCAGGGCGATGATCGAGGTGATTCCCAGAATGATCATGATGAATCCGCCCTTGATGAGAATCTGCAAGATGGACATTCGTGTTCTCCTGATTTGTCGATATATTTACATGTTTTTTATGCATTACTTTGTCCTTCAGGCAAATGAAGTTTTTTCTAGCCTGAAAAATTCATTCGCCTCAAAATCGCCAAGTCTCGAAGGTACTCAAAAACAATAGAATTAAGACAATGGAGTCTTCGAGGCCTGGTTTTATGGATAATGCAGGCTAGAATCGTGCACGCACGCCGCCGAGAATGACAATGCCCGTTTCGGGATAGCCTTCCCAAATCGAGTATTTCGCGTCCAACAGGTTTTTCACTGACAGCAGCGCCGAAATGTTCCCTCCGAATTCCTTGCTCAAATCCACGTGAAACAGGCCGTAAGCGGGCAGGGTGGCGTCGAAGTTGATGTTCTTTCGTCGCTTGCCGACGACGTCCGCCGTCAACGTCAGATTTAAATCCGGCAACAACCGGATGGAGGCGCGGATGGGCATGCGAAAGTCGGCGCGATAGGGCAGCCGGTTCAGATTGACCAGCCCCGACGTCGGCTCTGCGGAAACCTTGTCCGAGTATTCGATATAGCTGATTTGCAAACGGGTTTTGGCGCTGATCTCGGCGATGACGCCGATCTGAATCTCGCTCAACTGGACGTCGTTTGTGTGATTCAGGGCGATGAGGCCGTTGCTCGTATCCGCCTGCCAGTAGAACATCTCCTCCATCCACTGCCTGGCATAGCCGCCCTGGAATTTGACCTTGTCGGTGATTTTCACGTCTCCTTTGAGCTTAAAGCCGAAATTTTCTTCCGACGGCCGCATGGGCATGTTGTAGGATAAATAGACATTATTTTCCCAGTACTGCATAAAAGTGTCGTACTTTAACCCCGTGGACAGGTGCAGGCTGAGGCCAATCCGGTCGTTGGGCATGATGTTGATGCGCGCAAATGGAGAAACGCGTGATTTTGCATACAGCGTGTCGTTATTGAAAACATGGTAATCGATGCCGAGGGCCGCCGAAAAATTATTGGAAATCGGCTGCAGCGCCTCGACGCCGATGACGGCGAAATTGCTGTAGGTGGAGGCGCTGTCGATGGTCGATTCCAGGGTCTCGCGCAGGTAGCTGCCCCGGCCCGTCAGTTGCGTCGTCTTTATCTGCGACGTATAGTCAAAGTGAATGTCATAGTAAAAGTTGTCCGTGCGATTGAGCTTCTCGCCGCCGGCGTCGCTGCTCATCCTCACGCCGCCGATTTCAAAGCCAATATTGCCGTCCGACAGCCTGTCGACGTCATATTGCAAATCCACGGCAAGGAGTCCGGCCCCGGCCGTGCGCACGGCATTGTCAACATTAAAGCCGCTGCTGTACAGGCCGCGCGAATAGCGGTTGTATTCGGCGCGGGCGATGCTCATAACCTTGGGCGCCGCTTCATAGCTGATTTTACCGGACAGGCCTCCCTCTGCATATTTTGTGTTCGTATACTGCCCCTCACTGCGGTCGAACCAAGCGTGAGCAAGAGCGTCGCCTTTGGCCAGCTTTTGCCAATAGCCGGCGTCGCCGTCAAAAGTGAAAAAAGAACCGCCGCGCAGCTTGCCCCAGGACTGGCGCACCAGCAGACTGTCGCTCGATTGCAGATGCGGCTTTTTTTCTTCGCGGCTGAACCAGGAGGAGAGCGGCTCGTAAGCGCTCTGCCGGCGGATGAGCGACGGCGATTCCGGCGTCAACTCTTTTTTATCCTTGACCGTGCGATGGTACTGATCCTTGCCGAGGATCAGCACGTCGGGCAGTTCGATTTTCGGCGATTTCGGCTCCGGTTTTATCTCCGGCGGCGCCGTTTTGCTGGTGTCCGAAGGCACGCTGATGTCCGTCGTCGGCGTCGTCTTTTGCGCCATTGAGGAAACGCTGTAAAGCGCGAGAAAAAGCAGGCCTGATATGACTTTTATCTTCATGTCGTCCCTGAGTTAATACCTGGATCTACAAACGTTCTGTGCTGCTGTACTCATGTAATTGCCCGACAAGCGCATTCAAGCGCTGTTTGGCCATTTGCACATATTCTTTTTCGCCGGGATATTCTTTGAGGATCGAGTTGTACAGACGGCGGGCGTCGTCAAGCCGCCCCAGTTGTTCATTGCATCGAGCCGCCTGAAAAATGCTTTGCGCCGCCCATTCGCTTTCGCCGCCGTACAGGTATTTCACTTTCAAATAGGCGACGATCGCTGATTTGAGATCGTTCTGCCCTTTGTAGCCCTCGCCGAGGAGAAACTGCGCT
Source organism: bacterium (assembly GCA_024278645.1). Classification (GTDB taxonomy): domain Bacteria; phylum Zhuqueibacterota; class Zhuqueibacteria; order Residuimicrobiales; family Krinioviventaceae; genus JAJRST01. Next base: position 2,697 of record JAJRST010000265.1, read on the forward strand.
TCGGCGGCGATGTCCTTATCCGCTTCATCCAACACTTTATTCAGTTCATCCATGGCTTCGGGGTAGCGTTTTAACTGCAACAGCACCCGCGCCAGGCCGATTCTGGCTTTCTCGCGGGTGCGCGGGTCTTTTTCCCTGCCGATGACGTTGATGAAATAGGTTTTCGCTTTTTCATACTTTCCCGATTGCAGATAGGCCATGCCGATTTTGTACGAGGCCTTGCCGGCGGTTGCACTCGATGAATACCGCTCGACGATGCGTTGATAGGTCTCGATAGCCGGGACGTAAGCCTTTTGTTGCAGCAAAATGTCTCCCGCTTTCAGCAGCGCGTCCGGCGTGCTCGCGGCGTCCGGAAAGGAGGTCCATTGCTCTTTAAAGGCCTGCATGGCGGCGTCGCGATCGTTCATACCTAAATAGCAGACGCCGATGTGAAAGTTGGCGTTTTTCGCCGCTTCGGTGTTCGGATAGTCGCGCAGGATATTGCGGTATTGCGCAATCGCCTCGTCGAATTGCAGCATGTTCTGCGAAAACTCGGCCTTGCTTTGCAGGATTTCCGCCGCCTTGTTTTTGTCGTCAAGATTGGCGACAAGCGCATCGACGACCTTCATCGCCTCCTGCGATTCGCCTTTTTGCATCATCGCCTGCTGGATGCCGGTCACCGCATCGTCGACGAGGTCGCTGTCCGGAAAATTGTTGACCACTTTTTTGTAATAGGCGATGGCTTGGTCATAGTCGCCGAGGTTGTAATAGCTGTCGCCGATGAAATAGGTGGCGTCGTCCACCAGCTCGCTGCCTGGGTAGCGGTTTATCAGGGCCTGAAAATCGGCGACGGCTTCCTCAAACTTGTTCATGCGAAACGCCGCGCGTCCGGCCATGTTCAGGGCTTGGGCAGCAAAGATGGTCGTCGGGTAATTCGTATGCACGGCCTTGAAGGCGCGTCGGGCGTCCTGGAATTGCTCCTGGCGATAGAGGCAGAGCCCGATTTGATATTGCGCCTCGGCTTTGGTCGCCGGATCCGCCGCCTGCGCCAGCGCTTTTTCGTAGGCGGCGCGGGCGCGGGTGTAGGCGCGCGCATTGAACAGCGCATCCGCCTCGCGCATGACGGCGTCCACGGCGAGGCTGACATTGCCGCTGTATTGCGCCGCCTTGGCGAATGCCTGCGACGCCTCGGTGAAGCGGCCCAGCTCCTGCGCCGAATAGCCGAGGCCGTACCAGGCGTCGGC
>JAJRST010000266.1 GCA_024278645.1 bacterium
ATGGCCTTTGCCGCGCCGACGGCTCGCGAATACAAGGACAAGGACGCCATTATCAACAAAGGGTCGCGGTTGTTGTTTTTTGTGCCCTGGCGCAACGTCACTCTCGCCGGCACGGCGCACAAGCCCTACTATGGCGACGCCGAAAGCTATCGGGCGACGGAGCAGGATATTGAAGAGTTCCTTGAGGAAGTGAACAGCGCTTTGCCGGGCGCCGGTTTGCGGCGCGACGAAATTGTCCACGTCTACGCCGGCTTGCTGCCCATGGCCGGCGTCAATGAAGAGTCCGGAGACGTGCAACTGACCAAGCATTTCAAGATCATCGACCATGCCGCGGAGGACAAAGTCGACGGCCTGCTCTCGCTTTTGACGGTAAAGTACACCACGGCGCGGGGCGTTTCCGAGGTCGTTATGGACAGGGCGGTGAAAAAGCTTGGCTTTGGCCGCAAGTCGCAAAGCCGCGACAAACCGATATGGGGCGGCGACATCGACGATTATGAAGCGTTTGTCTCCCGTGAAATGCAAAACATGAACGGCCGCCTGAGTTCGGCGACGAAAGCGCATCTTTTGAATACGTATGGTTCACGGTACAACGAAATTCTGGACGTCGCCGGAACCGATGAAGCGCTTTTGACGCCGCTCGACGCGGATTGCAGCGTCATCGGCGCGGAAATTATTTATGGCGTTCGCAACGAAATGGCGCAAAAATTGTCTGATGTAACCATGCGGCGCACCGAGCTGGGCGCCGCCGGCAAACCTTCCGAGCAGGCTGTGGCGCAAGCAGCCGATTTGATGGCGCGGGAGCTGGGCTGGTCCGAGGAACAAAAACGGAACGAGATTTCCGAGTATTTAAAAACGTATCAAATTTAACAGTGAACATAAATAATGGGTGAGTTATGGCGGATACAATCGGAACATATTTGTGGAAGGGAAGCGATTCCAAAACCATCGACGAAGTGCAAAAGTACTGGACGGACAACGTCAATACGACGCAGTTCTGGACGGGCGACCCGCGGAAAATCGGCACCGCCGAGTTTTTCGATACGGTAAGCGCTTTTATCAAACAGAATTACGAACATCGCTACCGCTTGATCGAAAAAGAGGCGGCGAAATATCCCGGCGGCAAAATGCTCGAGGTCGGCTGCGGCGCCGGTTGGGAACTGCTGCACTGGGCGCGCAACGGCATGCAGGCCACGGGTCTGGATTTGTCGACGGCGGCGCTGGAGCTGGCGCAGGCGAACTTTGAACACAACAAGCTGCACGCCGACTTTAAGCACGGCAGCGCCGAGGAATTGCCGTTCGAAGACAACAGTTTTGACATCGTCGCCTCGCTGGGCGTACTGCATCAGACGGAAAGCACGCAACGCGCCGTCTCCGAGGTCTATCGCGTGCTCAAACCCGGCGGCGAAGCGGTGATTACACTGTACTATAAATATTCATGGAAAATCCTGCTCTCCAAGTTTGCCAAGGTCAATTTTGAATTTGCGCATGAGGATGCGCCTATTACGCGTTTGTACGATAAAAAGGACCTGCGCGAATTGTTCGCCGCTTTCAAGGAAGTGGATATTTTCCTGGATTACATTCGCGCCACAAAATCGCCGCGCAAGGGCTTGCTGGCGGGAATATTCAACCACCTGTTTGTTCCGGCCTACAATTTATTGCCGAAATTCGTTCGTAATAAATTCGGTCATGCCATCTGCGTCATCGCAAAAAAATAAACGAACGGAGAAACGGCGGAATGAAAGCTTTGGTAACAGGGGCTTCGGGGTTTACCGGCGGCTATATGGTGAAAAATTTGCTCGAACACGGATACAACGTTCGCGTTCTTGTCCGTTCGGAAAGCAATATAGAGATGTTAAAGTCGTTGCCGGTCGAGTTCGCTTTTGGCGACCTTTTGAATAAGGACGCCGTCTTTGATGCTGTAAAAGGCGTGGATAAGGTTTTTCATATCGCCGCGCTTTTCAGAGCCGCCAACGTGCCGAACAACGTCTATTGGGACGTTAACGTCAAAGGCACGGAGTATATGCTGCAAGCCTCGCTGGAGGCCGGCGTGCAGCGATTCATTCATTGCAGCACCTGCGGCGTACACGGTCAGATTAAAAATCCTCCGGCCGCTGAAGACGCTCCCATCGAACCTGAAGATGTGTATCAGCAGACGAAATACGAGGGCGAAAAGCTGGCCATGCGTTATTACGAGGAAAAGGGTTTGCCGGTGACCGTCGTCCGCCCGGTTGGCATCTACGGCCCCGGCGATACGAGAATGTTGCGAATGTACAAAGCCGTGCAAAACGGCAAGTTCATTATGTTTGGCGGCGGCAGGGTGCTGTATCATCTCACCTTTGTGACGGATACGGTGGAAGGCTTTCGTCTGGCCGGGGAAAAAGAGAACGCGGTCGGCGAAACCTATATTATCGCCGGCCAAAAATACACGACCCTGATGGAGTTCGCCAAAAGCATCGCCGAGGAGCTAGGCGTGTCGCCGCCGCGCTGGAAGCCGCCCGTGTGGCCGCTGAATATTGCCGCGCATGTTTGCGAAAAGATTTGCGTGCCGTTGCGTATTCAACCGCCGATATTTCCGCGGCGCGTGCATATCTTTACCCATGATCGCGCATTCGACATCTCCAAGGCGCAGCGGGAATTGGGCTACAAACCGCTGGTGAACATGAAGGAAGGCTTGCACCGAACTGCCGAATGGTATATTGAACAAGGATTTCTAAGCGAGAGAAGACACAGATGAAAAAGATTACGGTTATAGGAAACAACTCCGGTCGCAATGCAGGAGACGCGGCCATTCTCGGCGGTCTGTTAAAAGATATTTCTTTGCAATATAAACGAGTAGAGTTTTTTGTTCCGACAATCAATAAAAAATTTGTACGCGATACATTTGGGGTTTACGGCGTCAAGCCGGTTGGCTTGATGCCCTGGAATCTGAGCGCCAAAATACTGGGCTGGCCCATCGTTCACCATGTACTGACAGCGGACCTGGTGCTGGTCACCGACGCCATTTTATTTGACAGGAAATTGTACAATCCGCTGTTCAATTATTTATGGACGCTTTCCAAAGTGTTGCCGCTGGCGAAAAAACGAGACATCCCGGTGGTGCTCTACAACAGCAGCCTGGGGCCGGCCGTCTCCGAGGCAGGAAAAAAAGCGCTCGAACGCGTCATCGGCAGCGCCGACGTGCTTATTCTCCGGGATAAGGAATCGATTGAACTGCTGCAAAACCTCGGTTTGGAACATCCCAACATCGTTGAAGGCGCCGACTGCGCTCTAAACGCCGAACCGTCCGGCGACAAACGTTTTAAAGAGATTTGCGCCGCCGAACATCTGTTCGAGAGCGTCAAGCCGGTCATTGGCTTTAACGTCAACAGTTATGTAGACGCTTTTGTGAAAGACGGCGGCTCTTCGTTTGGCCGTGAAAACCTGGTGGCGCTGTATGCGGAAACCGTGGATGCAATCATCAAAAAACTTGACGTGGACGTCATCTTTATCGAGACGCAGCACATGGATATGGGCATTGCCGGAGAAGTGCTCGACAAAATCGAAATGCGCGACCGCGTTCGTTTGGTGACCAATAAAAAATACAGCTATCAGGATATTTGTTCGGTTTTAAAAAGGCTGGAGCTGTTCGTCGGTATGCGTACGCACTCGCTCATTCTCTCATCGGCCATGGGCGTCGTGCCCGCCGGCATCGTAACCTATCCTAAAAATCGCGGCTATATGCGCACAATCGGCATGGAGAAAAACCTGATTGAATTTCGCGATCTCTCCGTTGAAAAATATGTCGACTTGATTACGCGCGTCTACAACAACCGCGAGGCCCTTAAAAACGAAATGATCCCTAAAATCGTGGAAGAAAAAGCCAAAGCCCGCGATGCCGCAAAGCGCTTGCAGCCGTTTTTGCGCGGCTTTACAGAGTAATCGGGAAAAATGATGACAGAATCAGCATCGAAAAAAAAGGGGATTGGTTTTTATCTGCGCGTTTTGATCAGCCTGGGGTTGATTGGTTATGTCTTTTACAAAACCGGGTTGACGCAGTTGTGGGATTCGATCAGGCAGACGCAGCTCACTTTTTTGCTTTTATCCGTCGCCGTGACTCCCCTGCTTGTTTTCATCAGCGCCTGGAAGTGGCAGGTTATCCTCAAGGCTTTGAAAATCAAGGTTTCCGTGTTTAAATGCTTCTGGCTGTATATCGTCGGCTATTTTTTTAACACCGTACTGCCGACAAACGTCGGCGGCGATGTGGTGCGCGCCTACGCGCTGGGCAAATCGACCGGCAAACGGGCGGAGGCTTTTTCCTCCGTCTTTGTCGAAAGATTTACCGGGTTGTCGGTCTTGCTGCTCATGGCCATTGTCGCCTTTTTTCTCGCCCTGCGTCAATTGTGGAGTCAATGGTTGAGCATCGCCATGGCGGTGTGCGTTCTCGGCTATTTTGCCATCCTGGTCAGCGTTTTGAACCGCGGCGTGCTGAACTGGTTTATGACGCATATCAAAATAAAACCGGTCCGGGGCGTGTTGGGCAAGTTGCAGAAATTCCAGAACGCCACGCTCTCGTTAAAGCGTGAAAAAGGGGCGTTTGCTTTTGCCATGATCATGTCGTTTCTGTTTTACTTTGTTGCGGTGTTGAACGTCTATGTCAGCGCCCTGGCGTTTCAGGCGGGCATCTCTTTCATGGACGCGGTGGTTATCACGCCCATTGTCATGGTCATCACCATGATCCCGCTTTCCATTGGCGGCATTGGTCTGGCCGAGGGCGCCTATTACTTTACGTTTGCGCGCATGGGGGCGACCGGCGCCGTGGGGCTTTCCGTGGCTTTGCTCATGCGCGCCAAAGCGCTGCTTGCCGGCGTGGTGGGAGGCATTTACTATTCAACCATGGGCATTCGTGTGAAAAGCGAACTTTTGGGCGAGAACGTCGAATATGAAGTGGATGCCGCGGATGTCAAGGGGGATGTCAAATATTTCAGCAGTTTCGAGGATGTTATGCGCCAGAAAAAGTCGCCGCTGAAGAAATATATGGACATCCAGCTTGGATCCTACAATCTCCTTATGCTGCTCAAGGTTGAGATGATCACCTTTTTCTTTGGCTACCTGCCCGGCATCCTCGGCTATTTTTTTCGCATGGTCTTTTTTCCGTTCCTGTTCAAAAGGGTCGGCAAGGGCACTGTTTTCGGGCGCAGTATATCTTTGCAGCACAGTTGGAAAATCAGCATTGGCAGGAAATGCGTGCTGGACGAGTATTGCAAACTCAGCGCCCAGGGAAACGACGCCTCGGAGATCGTGCTTGGCGATGAAGTGCTCATCGGCCGCGGCACGGTGCTCGGTACGCGCGATGGCAAGATCGAAATAGGCGATTACTGCAACATCGGGGCAAACTGTCGCATGGGGACGACGACGCGCATAACGTTTGGCAAACACGTTCTGCTGGCGGCCAATTGCTACATTGGCGGCGCCCAGCACAAGTTCGACCGGCTGGATATCCCCATCATGCGCCAGGGCTACGACAGCCGCGGCGGCGTGGTCATCGAGGACGACGTTTGGTTGGGGACGGATGTGAAAATTCTTGACGGCGTCACTGTGGGGACCGGCAGCGTCATTGGCGCCGCCTCGGTGGTGACCAAAGACATTCCGCCCTATTCCATTGCCGTTGGAGCGCCGGCGAAAATAAAGGGAACGCGCAAAAAGGAGATGGCAAAAGGGGATATCGAAAGATTAGCTGCTGATTATACCGCCTCAAATTAACGGCAGGAGATGAAATCTGTTTTTTCCCGGTTTGTATTACTTTTGAGCCTTCGTGCCTTGGAGGCGAATGAATTTTCCAGGCTAGACTATAAACGGTTTTTAACGCGAAAGTTATAATAAAGTGCGATCTTGTGACGCTGTTCTCTTTCAAGCGGCGACAGCAGCTCGTCCTCCTGGCTGCGGCTCTTCCACGTATAGTTGACGCCGAATCGATCCATGATCAAATAATCCAGTGAAAAATAGATCGCCTCATTCACGGCGCCTAGCATGAAACCTGCCGTACTTTTTTCCAAATGAAAGATCGACATCATATAAAAAGAAGGCAGGTAGCGAACGCTGCTCTCAACGGCAGTGGCCACGCGGCTGCTGAAATCGCCGAAATCGAGACGGAAGCGGGCGCCGACGCCGAACTGATTCTTGTCGCCAAGCATGTATTTGCCGTTGAGGCCCAGCGAGGTGCGCGATGTAAAATATTCCCTGCGCCAGTCTTCGTAATTGGCGCTGTGCCAGGTCGCATCCAGGGCGACGAATGGCGTCGGATTCCACACGAGCGACCCTTCGAACAGCATACCCTGGAGCAGCGACGAACCGGAGACGTTGACGAAAAGATCAAAGTTCGTGTGG